>CALPQG020000118.1 GCA_943325655.2 Bifidobacterium breve
TATTTGAAATCATGAACCAAATCTCTTGTTAAGTCATCAAAATAAATATCATCAATTTTTGATTTTTCTTTAAATGCAATCAAATGTGTTAATACACTATTGCATTTTGTTCTCGTGTTGTAATTTGGAATTCTATTTTTGAAATTTTCAAAATACTTCAAAAAGCTTAAAGCATCGTTCGTTTGTTTTAGCTTTTCCGCTTGTTTGTTTGAAATATGATTTTCGTAGAAAGATTTTAATTTAAGGTTAAATTCCTTGTAGTTTGCTTCTGTGCTACGAATAGTTTCCTTATCGGTGTTCCAATCACTTTTTCTTTTTAGTTGAATACCTGTTGATTTGTATTTAGCTTTCCATTTATCATCTTCTTTATATCTGATTTTCAGCCTTATATAAAGCTTATGGTCAAGTTCAAGTTTGAATAATTCACTATTCATAAATGCTAATGTATAATGTGTAGAACAATAATAGAACAAATTTAATGTAGAACTAAAAGTAGAACAAATTTACATAAAAAACTAATAATTAGTATGTTTAAAGTTTTATTATTGTTACTTTTAAGACTATTATACCATATAATGCAGTCCCGTCCGGACCGCCATTTTAAAGCGTTATGTTGTATAAACATGACGCTTTTTTTTTGCCCTTTTAGCTGTGAATTTTTATGAATAGAAAAATTTGATAACCAAACGGTTACCTAATGCTATGAATTAGGAATATACGAACAATCAAGCGAATGCAACAAACTATGACTTGGTTAATTAGAAGTTAAACAAAAATTGCCTGAAGATTTTTCTTCGGGCTTTTTTGTGTTTAATAGGGTAAATATATTTTAGCAGATTGAAAAATGCAATTTATACTGCTATTTTGCGTTTTTTTAAGGTTATTGCAAATTGGTAATTGGTCGACTTAAAAATGGTATATGGCACATTTAGGAATTAAAAAGGGAATCATAAGCATCGTAATGTTCAGTTTATTTTTGGGAGTGAATGCACAACAGACTACAACTTCAACGTCAACTTCCTCTACAATTACTACTTCTACTCCAACAATAAAGGTAGAAGAAAAATATGCCATCAAAATAAAAGTAAACGGATTGAGGGATACGGTTTGTTATTTGGCCAACTATTATGGTGACAAACAATACCTCAAAGACACCGCTAAAGTTGATAAAAATGGGAATTTTACTTTTGAAGGAAATTCAAAACTTGATGGCGGGATTTATTTAATTGTATTGCCAGGAAATAATTATTTTGAAGCCATCGTTACCGATGAGCAAAATTTTTCGATGGAAACCGATACCGCAGATTTTGTAAGTAATATGAAAATTACCAATTCTTCAGAAAATACGGTGTTCTATGATTACTTAAAATATGTAAATACCAAGGACAAACTGGTCAAAGACTTAAGAGAAAATAGTAAAATAGATTCGGTAAATGTGACCAAGCAATTGATTGCATTAGACACAGAAGTAGCAGCATATAGGAAAGCATTTATGGAAAGCCATAAAGCTTCTTTTGTAACCAAAGTATTCAAAGCTTCCAATGAAATTGAAATCCCTAAAAACCCCAATCCTTTAGATTCTAACTACGCTTATTTTTATTACAGAAATCATTATTTTGACAATATTGACTGGACGGATGACAATATTTTAAGAACGCCGATTTTTCATCCTAAATTAGACGAGTTTATCAATAAAGTAATTCCTTATTCGCCAGATTCAATGATTGTTGAAGTAGATAAACTGTTGAACAAAGCTGCAGCCAATAAAGAGTTGTTTAAGTACTGCGTTTGGTATATTACCAACAATTCGGAGCAATCTAAAATTATGGGAATCGACGCGTTGACCATTCATTTGTACAAAAAATATTATTTATCCGGCAAAGCATACTGGGTAGATAATAAGACCACTGAAAAAATAAAGGAACAGGTAGACATCAAAGAGCGGTTACTTATCGGTAAAAAAATGCCGAACGTAAACTATAAAGATTCACTTGATGTGTATAAAAATTTATGGGATGTTAACGCAAACTATATTGTGGTGTTCTTTTATTCACCTACTTGTGGACATTGCCAAAAAGAAGCTCCTAAATTGTATGAGTTTTTTATGAAAAATAAAAGCCAGGTAATGGTTTATGCCGCAAACGTTGATAAGGATGAACCAGAATGGAAAAAGTTTATTGTGAAAAATAAGTTTACCGATTGGTTGAATGTTTGGGATAAAGGAAGTCACCATGACCACCGTAAAGAGTTTGACGTAACTTCAACACCAATGATTTATCTGTTGGATAAAAGTAAAAGAATTATAGGCAAACGCATAGGTGTGGAGCATTTACAAGATTTTATTGACTATGAAATGAAAATGAAAGAGAAATGAAAAGACCTTGAATTTAAAAATACATACAATTTATTCAGGTCAATAATTTATATATTAAGTTAAGTTTGACTTGAATTTAATTTGTAAATTTATCAAATTTGAAAAAAAAATATTTAGCCGATATGACATACCCAGGATTTAAAAAAGCATTTGTAGGACTTGTAATGGTTACTTCATTTTTTGGCGTAAATGCACAAACGCCTAAAAAAACGAATTCTTCTCCTACCAATTCCACGACTACAAAGCCTGCTTCAGGCAAATACTCCATCAAAATTAAAGTGAATGGTTTAAAAGATACCGTTTGTTATTTGGCCAATTATTATGGTGACAAACAGTACCTTAAAGATACTGCGGAAGTAGATAAAAAAGGCAATTTTACTTTTGAGGGAAACTCAAAACTTGAGGGTGGAATTTATTTAATTGTATTGCCCAAAAACAAATATTTTGAAGCCATCATTACCAACGAACAAAATTTTTCGATGGAAACAGATACCGGAGATTTTGTGACCAATATGAAAATTAAAAATTCTACCGAGAATACTGTTTTTTATGAATACCTGCAATATGTACATGTAAAAGGAAAACAAGTAGAAGACCTTAAAAAGAACCTTAAAACAGATTCTGTAAATGTTACCAACCAACTGATTGCCATTGACAAAGAGGTGTCAGAATACAGAAAAATTTTTATGGAAAAGCATAAAGGTTCTTTTGTGACCAAAGTTTTTAAAGCGTCTAACGAAATAACTATTCCTGAAAATCCGAATCCAAAAGATTCCAATTACGCTTACCATTATTACAGAAACCACTACTTTGATAACATTGATTGGACAGATGATAATATTTTAAGAACGCCAATTTTTCATACCAAACTTGAAAAATATGTCAACAATGTAATTCCACAGGCTCCTGATTCTATGATTGTTGAATTGGATAAATTGATTGCCAAAGCGGAAGCAAACAAAGAGTTGTTCAAATATTGTGTGTGGTATGCCACCAACAATTCTGAACAATCTAAAATAATGGGAATGGATGCATTGACCATTCATTTGTACAAAAAATATTATTTGACAGGAAAAGCCTATTGGGTGGATAAAAAGACGTCTGATAAAATAAAAGAACAAGTAGAAATCAAAGAACCTTTGTTGTTGGGAAAAGTAATTCCCAATGCCTATTTAAAAGATTCGACGGATAAATACCGAATGCTTTGGGATATAAAAGCGGATTATACGGTGGTGTTTTTTTATGATCCCAATTGTGGTCATTGCCAAAAAGAGGCTCCCAAACTATACGAGTTTTTTCAGAAAAACAAAGACCATGTCATGGTTTATGCCGCAAGTATTGAGCGTAAAGATGAAGATTGGAAAAAATTCATCACCAAAAATAAGTATACTGACTGGTTAAATGTTTGGGACAAAGGCACCCATACAGATTTTAGAAAAACGTATGATGTGTTCAGTACTCCAGTCATTTATGTGCTCGATAAAAGTAAAAGGATTATAGCCAAACGTTTAGGAGCAGATCAATTGCAGGATTTTATTGACAATTATTCAAAGGCACATGTGAAGTAAGATTTCAAAGGTATAATGGTAAAGCACCGTTATACCTTTTTTGGTGTAATAATATATTAATAAAAATAAGCTCACTTTTTACAAAGTAGGATTCTAATTATCCCTAAAAATATTTATTTGTCAATACAGCCAATGCCCACTAAAACCGTTGTTGGAATTGTATTCCAAAGTAGGCAAAGGAATGCGGATATAATTGATTGTTTTAAAGACGGTATTCATGAATTTTGATTTGGTTTTGATGCTTCCCAAATTGATGTCTAGGGAAATAAAATACCTTCGGTAAGGTTTTAAGCCTAATGCTATATTAGCCTCATTTTCGGCCCTAAGCATGTTGGTTGCCCCTGTTCCAATAGCTAAGTTAAGCCATTTAGGGAATTGATTTCCTAAATGCAGAAACTTATGGATGTCAAAAGATAACCAATAGGTTTGTCCATTGTAATCTTTTAACCAGTAATCGCCCCAGCCATTTCCAAGTAAGCCTTTATTGGGAGTATTGTTGGGGAAATTGGTGTGGTGGTACATAAATTTGGGTTGAATTCTAATTTCATCCCAGAGTAAATATTGGGTGAGCACCAAACCTGATCCGGTAAAATTAGCTATTTCGTCACCCCATGAGGCACCATAATTTTGAGAAAATCCATCCAGTATTTCTATAGGTGTTTGGATTACAAGTCCTGATAAACTTCCGATAAGTATGGCTTTTTTACGCTCCATTCCCATGTTTCTTAAGGTTTGTACAGCCGTTTCACTAATGGCAAAAGCACCCAAAGCGTGCCCAAACTTGTCCATTTGCATCCATTCCTGGTTGTCATTAAAAAAATGAAAATTACTAGTGGTCTGGGTACTGTACCAGAAATAACCAAGAGTAGCATATGCGCCAACATACCCAATGGCAGAAGTTATGGCCAACGTTTTAATGTTTTTTTTATAACGAAGTGTACTGTCTGACTGAGCAAAAATAGCTTGGCAACTCAAGTATAAAAATAGTAAAACAAAGCTTTTTTTCATCGGGTATACATTAAACTTCGGATTCTAATTGTTGGAAATAGAGCTTTTTATAAGTCCCGTCCGCTTTAATCAATTCTTCGTGTGTTCCTGTTTCCAGCATTTCACCTTTGTCTAAAACAATGATTTTATCACATAATTTAACCGATGAAACACGGTGTGAAATAATCACAGAAGTGCGGTGTTTCATTACTTCTTGTAGACTGTGTAATATGGTATTTTCTGTTTTGGTATCTACTGCTGATAATGCGTCATCAAGAATTAATATTTTCGGTTCAACTACCAATGCTCTTGCAATGGAAACCCGTTGTTTTTGACCACCAGAAAGTGTTATGCCTCTTTCTCCAACTATCGTTTCAAATTGTTGTGGGAAAGCCATGATATTGTCATACAAGTCAGCTTTTTTTGCAGCCGATACGATTTCTTCCTGAGTAATGTCATTTTTTCCAAAGGCAATATTGTTTTGAATGGTGTCAGAAAAAAGAAATACATCTTGAGGAACGTAGCCAATATTTGCCCTTAAATGGTTAGGGGAGAAGTCTTTGATGTCTTTTCCATCGATCCATATTTCACCCTGATCTGCATCATACATGCGGTTTATCAAACTTGCAATCGTACTTTTCCCCGCGCCGGTAGTACCTAATATCCCCAATGATTTTCCAGCATCAATTTGAAAAGAGATATTTTTAATCGCCTGTATGCCTGAATCGGGATAGGTAATGGACACCTTGTTAAAAGTAATACTTCCTTGTATGGGCGTTTCTAAATTGATTTTGGAGACAATGGTCGACTTCGTGTTTAAAAATTCATTGATGCGTTTTTGCGATGCTGCTGCACGTTGTACTAGGCTGGTCGTCCAGCCCAAGGACGTTACTGGCCAGGTAAGCATGTACACATACATGATGAATTCGGCAATTATACCAATGGTAATTTTGCCTTCAGAAACCTGAATACCACCAATATACACGGTTAATATCGTACTCAAACCAATCATTGCCAAAACCAAGGGTTGAAATACCGCTTGAATTTTTGTGAGTGCCAATTGTTTAGCCCGGTAACCTTCCGCTTCGGTTTCCATTTTAGCCTTAGAACTGTTTTCACGAACAAATGCTTTCAAAACCCTGATTCCTGAAAATGCTTCTTGTGTAAAAGTAGAAAGGTTGGAAAGTTTTTGTTGAATTTCTGTAGACCGTTTTTCAATGGTATTGCTCACCCAATAAATGAGCAATGACAATATTGGTAAGGGCGTTAATACATATAAAGCCAACGTTGCATTTACGGAAAACATATACGAAATCACCAATACAGCAATGACTACGAGATTGATCCCATACATGATGGCTGGCCCAAGGTACATGCGCACTTTTCCTACGTCTTCCGAAATGCGGGCCATGAGGTCTCCAGTATTGTTTTGACGGTAAAAGCTTAAAGGTAAAGTTTGATAATGTTGATAAATGTCATTTTTAAGATCATATTCAATTAACCTTGACATGACAATAATGGTTTGACGCATAAAAAAAAGAAATAAACCTTTGAGTAAAGCCATGCTTAAAATCAGTAAACCAAATTTTAATATGGTAAAATCAAACAACTTTATGGGAGCATTTTGGTGTAGTAAACTATTTTTTTGAATATAATCCAATGCTTCCCGAACAATTTGTGCCGGAATGATGGCAAATAAATTGGTAATCACCACAAAAAATATCCCCAGAACTAGTCGGTATTTATAGTTGAATAAGTATTTGTTTAAATAGGCCAGTGCTTTCATTACCATTTCCGTTTGCGAAGTGCAAAAAAAGGATTACTTTTGTCACAAAGATAATAAAGCAAAGCGCAATTATCCCTCTTTTAACAATCGTTCTTATATTTAATGCTCAACAGAAGAATTCTCCGTATGAAAACCCTTCAATACCTGTATGCAGTGCATCAGTCGAAGGGAGCTAATTATTTGCTTTCACAAGATGTAATAGCTGAATTGTTTATGCCTGATCTTACTTCTATGGAGCCTCAGGACAAAGTGGGGCTTGAAAATGATAGAAAGTTAGCTTGTGAGTTATTAGATGAAGTAATCGGTTTTTCTCCAAAATCGGACAAAATTTTTAAAAAAAATATTCATGTAGCCACTGACAGGGCGTTGCAAAAATACAATGAATATAACCGTACCGACAAAACTCATTTATTTAAAACCTTGATTTATGAAACAGAAAGTATTGCAGATGTTTATTTGCAAGTACTTTATTTGTTACATCAAATGGAAGGGTTTATTCAAAACGATGCTGCCAATTCTGATAAAATTGCCTTGAGGGGTGATGCAGAATTTAAAGAAATTTATTTATTGGATAATCCAGTGCTTAAAATAATTTTTGAAAACAAAGCGTTAAACATAGAGTTTGCAAACCATAAAACCAATTGGGACAATGACATTGAAATTGCCCATTCTTTTTATACACTGATCAGAAAAGATGAATTGGTACAA
>CALPQG020000119.1 GCA_943325655.2 Bifidobacterium breve
ATGTTGAAAACAATGCAGGCATAAGCATTGGCGATACTGATGTAAGCATTGTGGATGTGGATAATGTAAACCTACAATCAGCGGTGATTACATTAATCAACACCAAAGCGGGAGACAACCTTACAGTTTTCGGCAGTCTTCCTGTAGGCATCACGAGTGCTTCGTCTACCTCAGGAGATTCAACCATTATTACCATCACAGGAGTTGGAACCAAGGCTGAATATGAAGCCATCATTAAACAAATCCAGTTTAGCAGTACTTTAGATACCTTAGATCCTACCGACCGCTTTGTGTATGTAACCGTAAACGATGGTTTGCTCAACAGCAAGCTAGCTGTTACGACCATCAAAATTACGAATGTGAATGACAATCCAATAACGGTAACCAGCAACTTGCTTACCAAGGAAGACAGTACGATCACGGGTAAAAACACAAGCATATTAATCAACGACAAAGACCCTGAAGGCGGTAAATTAACCATCACAGCGGTGACTACCCAAGCATTGCATGGCGTATTTACCATCAATGCCGCAGATTCTACTTACCGTTATGTACCTAATCCAGATTATTTTGGTCCTGATTCGGTAAAAGTATCGGTTTGTGATCCACAATTGTTATGTAGTATCAAAACGATTAATATTACAGTGAACCCAATCAATGACGCTTCAGTATTAGACTTAGATGTTGACAACAGTAGCGGTAAAACGGGGACTGACTATACGACGATATTTACCGAAGACGGTGCTGCCGTAAACATCAATGACCAAGATATTTTAATTACCGATATAGATGATGTGCAATTGGTGTCAGGACTTGTTAAGTTAACCAATACCAAAGCCAAAGATTCTTTGACCATAGGCACCTTGCCGGCTGGCTTAAGCGCAAAAATTACCCACAAAGGGGATACGACTATCGTAAGCATTAGCGGAACAGCAGCAAAAGCTGAATACGAAAAAGCCATCAACCAAATTAAGTTTTGGAACATCAGCCAAAACCCAGACACCACCACAAGAATGATTGAGGTGACGGTAAATGATGGCAAGGTGAATAGCAATGTAGCCATCACGACCATCAAGGTTACCAATACCAACGATGATCCTGTTGTGGTCAATGATAAAATTACCATTAAGGAAGATGAAGTGGTGACCCATAAATTGACGACTATCTCCACCAATGACAACGATCCTGATGGCGATACACTGACGGTGAGTTTACTTAGCAACGCACTTCATGGTAATATTACCTTTACTGACAGTACGTATACCTACAACCCAAACAAAGATTATTATGGCCAAGATACGGTAGTATTTAATGTTTGTGATCCTTACAATGCTTGTAAAAAAGATACCTTGTTTATTACCGTTACCCCTATCAATGATGCTTTGGTGGTGATTAACAATACGGTGACTATTTACAACAATGACAAAGGAACGGCTATCGATTTCTTGTCTAACGACTCCGACATAGAAACGAAAGTGTACTCTACGGGAAATGTATTGCCAGGTAGCCATGGTGCTATTACCAATATTAATTTAACGACAGGTACCTTTACTTACACCCCACTTGATGTTTATTTTGTTGGCATAGACACAGTGATTTACAATGTTTGCGACCAAGGCTATCCATTGCCAGCAACCTGTAAAGAAGATACCATCTTTATCACTATCAACGAATACAATACGCATTGTACAGACCTTGATTTGGATAAAGATAATTCCAGTGGTCAAGATTTAGGGAATTATGAAGTTACGTTTGTAGAAAATAGCGGTCCAATTAAAATAGTAGATTCTGATGTTTCTATCTCAGACTTGGATAGCAAGGAAATTGTAGCTGCTAAAGTAACTTTAACAAACACTTTATCGGGAGATTCTCTGTATTACGAAGGGGGTACATATCCAAATGTAACCACTACAGTGGTGAAATCAGGAGGCAATTGGGTGATTGATTTTAAAGGGATTTCTGATACAACTAACTATAAAAATTTACTGTCAAATGTAAGGTTTGTCAACACTAGAGATGACCTGTCAGATGAAATGAGAGATGTTTTAGTAACTGTGAATGATGGTATCTGTACAAGTTTAAGCCATGCATATATAAACGTTACTACAGTCAATGATGAGGCCAATATCATTGGTAATCATTTTACCACCTATGAAGATGTGGTTTATACAAACAAAAATGATACAATTACCGACAATGATTTCAGTACAGATGGAGATTCACTATTTGTGAGTGGTGTGGTGATACAAGGAAATCACGGTAAGTTGGTCTTGAATAGTAATGCAACATTTAGTTACACTCCCAATAAGGATTTTAACGGAAAAGACACCGTTGTGGTAAGTGTTTGTGAATACAAAAAGAATAGTTGTGATAGCAACTATATCTACATTGATGTGATTCCAGTTGTTGATTCATTGCTAGTGATTTCAGAACAATTCTACATCAAAAAAGGACAAACCTTGTCGAATACCAAAACCATCATCACTAAAAATGATTACAATGTTGATGGGGGAGTAATAACGGTAGGCAGTTATGTGAATGGCAACAGTTTTCAGTATATAGATTCATCCATTACTGTTACGGGGAAATTGGGGATTCTTACGGTTTCAAAAACCGGAGTATTCTCTTACACAAGTACAGCAGGACTTGGAGCTGATGAATTTATCTTTGAAGTGTGTGCAGGTGGTATTTGTTTGAAAGATACCCTGACCATCATCGTTTATGGTGTTCCAACAGGTTTCTCTCCCAACAATGACAACAAAAATGACCATTATGCTATCGTTTATCCACTAGAATGGGGACAAGTAACGCTTCAGGTGTACAACCGTTGGGGAAGTTTGGTGTATGAAATGGACAATTACCTTGACCAATGGGATGGTACTTCTAACAGGGGGATAACCATTGGCAATGAATTGCCAGACGGCACTTACTTTGTAGACATCAAGTACGCCAATCAATCAGAAAATAACGAAGTATTCTCCATTACCTTATTGCGCTAACGCTGATCAATATTTGTAGCTATGTTAAAAATGACCCAAAGAATATGTTTTTTTATGGCAGTGTTTTGTTTACAAACCATTGCCCATGCCCAACAAGATCCACAGTATTCACAGTACATGTTCAATACCTTGGCCATCAACCCTGCCTATGCGGGAAGCAGGGATGTGTTGAGCGTGACCATGCTTCATCGTAGACAATGGACAAGTGTGGCTGGAGCGCCAAAGTCCACTACCATTTCAGCCGATTTGCCTCTCTTAAATGAGAAAGTGGGCTTGGGGATGTTGGTGTACAATGACCAAATTGGGGTGCTGCAAAACAATGCGGTATATTTTAGTTATGCCCAAAGAATTCGCCTTACCAAAGCCGGAACATTGAGTTTAGGACTTACCGGTGGTGGGTCTTTTTTTACTGCCGATTTAAACAGTGTAAGTACCACTACACCTGGAGACAATGTGTTTGCTACCAATGTCAACAACAAGCTAAAACCCAATATTGGTGCAGGGGTTTATTATACTACCGACAGGTGGTATTTGGGAGGATCTATGCCCCGTGTTTTTACCAACAGTTTGGGGAAAAGCGACATTGCCAAACAAGCGAGTGAATTCAGGCATTATTTCCTGATGGGTGGCTTTGTAAGCCATTTGAATTCTATCATGGTCTTAAAACCTTCCTTTATCGGGAAAGCAGTAAGTGGCGCACCGCTACAATTTGACCTAAACCTTAACCTGTGGTTTTATGATAAAATTTCCATTGGTGGTTCTTACCGTACAGGTGATGCAGTTTTAGGTATGCTGGAATTGATTCCTGCACAAGGTTGGCGATTGGGTTATGCGTATGATTTTACGATTTCCCGATTGAGCAATAACCTGACTGCTGGTTCTCATGAAATCATGTTGCGGTATGAGTTCGCCTCTTCTACAGTCAAAATATTGTCTCCAAGATACTTTTAGTGTTGAGTGTTTAGTGTTGAGTGTTTAGTGTTTAGTGTTGAGTGTTTAGTGTTGAGTGTTTAGTGTTGAGTGTTTAGTGTTGAGTGTTTAGTGTTTAGTTGAGAGTTGTGAGTTTAGAGTTTTGATTGTAAAGTATAAAGTAGCGTAAAAAATGATAATAAACCCTGAAAGGGTTTAACAACAATAGCCACGGGTGCAACTCGTGGGCATTGAATGAAGTAAATTAACGAATCCTGAAAGGGTTCAATTACAATAACCATGGGTGCAAACCCATGAATAGAGACATCTAATATAGTAATTTTATAAAATAGTATCGAATGAAAAGAATATTGATTACCCTAATTGTTTTAATGTGTAGCAATTTGTTGTTTGGACAAATTGCCTACCATAAATCAAAAGCCAAAAAAGAGTTTGAAAACATGAATTATACGGCGGCCATTAAACATTACGAGCAACTTGAAGCGTCTTTTTCGGCTGATTTAGCCGATTTGAAAAACTTGGCCGAATCGTACCTGAAAGTAAATGATACCAAAGATGCGGAAAGGATCTTGCGCAAAATTGTGGTGCAGGATGTGAATGAACCTTACTATGTCAAGAAACTTGCTATGGTACAAACCTCCAATGCCAAGTATTTAGAAGCACTTGCTAACTGGGAGAAATATGCTGCCTTAGCACCCGCTGATGTGGTGGCGAATCACAGCGTTGAGGCACTCCAAAAAATGCCAAAACTGCAACGCGATTCTTTGTTTATTGACATCTATGACCTAAATATCAACTCCCACTGGACAGAATTTTCGCCACATATAGTCAACAACCAACTGGTATTTGTTTCCAACAGGGCTGTAGGCCCAGTGCACCATGTTTTTGAATGGAACCATACCCCATTTTTAGATATTTATGCCGTTGATACCGCAAAAATACTTAAAAAGAAATACAGAAAACCACTTGGTGTAGAAGGTGAAGTGGATGAAAACCACCAATCATACTCCAAAAAAATAGCAGGCCTGCACGATGACCATACGCCAATGACCAGCAATGACAACAATACCGGCGGTTATTTTGGTCATCACCCTCCCGTAGATTCCATGTGGGCCAAAGATTCTATTTATGGCGATGTGGTAACCAAGTTCAACGCGCACTTGCATTCTACTTACCACGAAGGTTCAGTGGCTTTTACCAGTGATTACAAAAAAATGTATTTCACAGCCAATGACCCTAGAAGTAAAAAAGAAGACGGTGTCATCAAATTAAAAATTGTAGAAGCCAACTTAAACAGCAAAGGCAAATACAAAGACGCCCAAAAACTTCCATTCAACAGTATTCATTATGCGGTTTGTCATCCAACCATTTTGAAAGATGACCGAACCATGATTTTCTCTTCCGACATGCCAGGTGGTTTAGGAGGCATGGATTTATACAAAAGTACCCAAAGCAATGATGGTAACTGGAGTACTCCGGTGAACTTAGGACCCAATATCAACACCAATTTAAATGAAATATTTCCTTTTGTAGATACCTTAGGGGTGCTTTATTTTGCTTCTGAAGGATGGGGTGGTTTTGGAGGATTAGATATCCTGAAAAAAAACCTAAACGATGATGCGATCCCTATCAACTTAGGCTATCCAATCAACTCTAACAAAGATGATTTTGGATTGTTCAAAAGCAACAAACAAAAAGGTTATTTCAGTTCTAACCGTAAACATGGTGGTTCTGATGATGATTTGTATTTTTTCATTGACAAAAGAAGGGACACAAAGAAGCTGGTAGTGATTACCAAAGTCAAAAAACTTGATGGCAGTATTGTAGCCTTAGACGCTGTTGACATTGCGGTGGTAGATGCAGCAACCAAAGAAGTAGTAAAACGTGATACGTCAAAAGGTAGCTTAACCACAGTGATTGAGTTGCCCACGCGTCACCAATACAATGTTGCGGCCAAACACCACGATATGGCTACCTTAACAGCCATGGTTGATTTTGAATCAGACATGGTCAATGACGATACTTTAGAGTTGGTGTTTATCCAAGAAGAAGACCAATTGCTTGTCAATGGTGTGGTAAAAGATGGTGCCACAGGCAAGTCTTTGGCCAATGCAAAAGTATTTGTGTATGATGTAACCAACCAAACCAGCGCAGTGTATGTGTCAGATGCCAATGGCAAATATGCCTACAATGCCAAATACAATAGCAAGTATTTGGTCAAAGGAATGCATGAAGGTTATTTTGCTGATTGCCAACAGGTAGTTGTTAAAAATTAAAAGGATTCTGCCAATACAGATCCACTTATTCTCAGCAAAATTCAGGTCAACACATTAAGCAAAATTCAGGTGAACAAAACCTTTCAAATCAAAGAGCTTTATTACGACTATAAAAAATCGGATATCAGGACAGATGCGGCTTTGGTACTTGACAGACTGGTACGTTTCTTGGCTGAATATCCTGAAATCCACGTGGAGCTTGGTTCACATACGGATGCCCGTGGTGGATACAAATACAACCATGACCTGTCACAAGACAGGGCAGCTTCTGCGGTAAATTATGTGGTGCAACATGGCATTGAAGCGTCAAGAATCAGGGCAAAAGGTTACGGTGAAACCAAATTGCAGAACCGTTGCAAAAACAACGTGAAATGCTCTGAAGAAGCACACCAATTGAACAGGAGAACAGAAGTAAAAGTAACGGAAGTAGAAAAAGACCCTGTAGCCATCGCCAAAGCAACTGCTATCTCAGAAGCCAATGTGTTTGCCAACCTCTCCGATTTCGACCCTTGCAAAAAAGTTACTATTGGGAAATAGTTTTTGGAGTGTTGAGTGTTGAATGTTTAGTTTTGAGTAAATGGATATATATATAATTATTGATAATCATCGGTGTTTTTATAGCTAAATATAGACTATTTATATGGTTATCGGGGGGATGAATAATTGATATGATGCTTGTTTATGGCTAGCCTTAATTTTAATTGTTGGGCTGGGAGATGAGTAAATGTTGCCTTTTTTATTGTCGTAATAAGAGACAATCAAAACTTGATATTTCAATGAATTGATTTGTGAATGATACTTTTCTACATCAGAGAAGTCTATTCAAAACCTAAATTGTTTTTTGTCTTCTTTAAACCATGTATTGCTCCATGTAAATAATTGTCATTTTTATGGATAATCATCAACTTTTAAATTCAGTTCTCCGTTTCAATTGTTCAGGTCAAATGAACATGGATTATGAAAACGAAAGAAGAAATTGTAAATGATTGGTTACCGAGATATACTGGAACTCCTTTAGCATCATTTGGACAATACATTTTATTAACAAATTTTATCAATTATGTTGAAATGTTCGCCACCGAATATCAGTGTGATATTATTGGCCGCGACAAACCCATGCAAACCGCAACAGCAAACAACATTACCATCATCAATTTTGGGATGGGAAGTGCCATGGCCGCCACGGTA
>CALPQG020000120.1 GCA_943325655.2 Bifidobacterium breve
CTTTTTATGGTGAAAGTGGTGGACAAATCGGTGATACAGGCTACCTGGAATTTAATGGCGTAAAAACGATTATCACAGATACCAAAAAGGAAAATGACCTTATCGTTTTGCTTACAGATAAATTACCTGAAAACCTTTCGGCTGAATTTACCTGTGTGGTGAATAAATCAAGGAGAACAAGTATTGAAAACAACCATTCTGTAACCCATTTATTACATGCAGCATTAAAACAAGTGTTGGGTTCGCATGTGAATCAAAAAGGGTCTTTGGTAAGTGAAGATTTATTAAGATTTGACTTTTCTCATTTTACCAAAGTTTCAGACGAAGAATTAGCCCTCGTAGAACGCATCGTTAATGAAAAGGTAAAAGAAAATATTCCTTTGTATGAAAGAAGAAATGTACCCATCTCAGAAGCGAAATCTTTGGGTGCAATGGCTTTGTTTGGTGAAAAATATGGTGACTTTGTTCGCGTAATCACCTTTGATCCAAATTATTCCGTTGAATTGTGTGGTGGAACACACGTAAAAGCAACGGGTCAAATCGGTTTATTCAAAATTATTGCTGAATCGTCAGTAGCGACTGGTGTAAGGAGAATTGAAGCCGTATCGGCTACAGCTGCAGAAAATTTTGTAAATGCTGAATTAGGCACCTTAAATGCCATCAAAGAGTTACTTAAAAACCCAAAAGACCTGACCAAAACGGTAGAAGGTTTATTGGAAGATAAAAATGCATTGCAAAAACAGTTGGACGTTTTTCAAGCGTTGGCTGTACAAGATTTAAAACATGATTTACTGACCAAAGTCACAAACAATGGCGATGTGAATTATTTATTCGGAGAAGTAAAAATTCACAGTGCAGATGCACTTAAATCATTGGCATTTGAGTTAAAAGCTAAGGTATCGAATTTGTATTGTGTATTGGCTGCAGACATTGATGCTAAACCACAATTGGCTGTCATGTTAAGTGATAACCTGGTTGCTGATAAAAACTTGAATGCTGTTACGATTATCAAAGAACTCGCTAAAGAAATTCAAGGTGGAGGAGGTGGACAAGCCTTTTTTGCAACTGCTGGAGGAAAAGACTTAACAGGATTATCCAGGGCAATTGCCAAAGCAGCATTGGTGAAATAAAATAGATTTAAGAGGTAACTACTATTTTGACTGAATTCGAAATAGTAGTTACATTTATTACCCATTTTTATAGTGTATTCTTATTGATTTTTAATTGTTTACAGGTATGCATTCCTTTTTTAAGTTTTCAAACAAGCAAACCCGAGGTTTTCTTGTACTGGTTTTGCTGGGTAGTTTTTTTATGTTACTGACAAATATCATCAATCATTATTTTGATGATGCTGTCTCAAAGGATGTTTCTCCTCCATTGAGCATACAAAAACCGATTCAGGACCAAACTTCAATAATTCCCCGAAAAACGTATAAAAGAGTCAATCATAGGCCTATACATTATGTTCCATTTAACCCAAATAATATCATTGCTTCACAATGGGAAGGATTTGGTTTACATAAATATACCGCTAAAAGGATAGAAAAATATACACAGAAAGGGGGGAGGTTTAAAGTAAAAGCTGATTTGCTCAAAATATATGGCTTTCCAAGTTCAGTTTATGTAAAACTTAAACCATTTATTTTATTGCCTGAAATTTGGGGAGTTTCATCACCAAAGCAAACAACTAAATCAGTATATTCGAAACCGCCAATTAGTATGCTTGAATTGAATTCCGCAGATACACTTGCCTTTGAAAAACTTCCCGGCATTGGAAATGTATTGGCCATCAGAATTTTGAAATACAGGAATAAATTAGGTGGTTTTATGGAGATAAGTCAATTAAAAGAAGTTTATGGTTTAAAAGAAGAAACATTAGAGAAGCTATCAAATTTGATGGAAGTCAATCCTTCTTTAGTGAAAATGATAAATGTCAATAAATGTACATTTGAAGAGCTGAGCGCTCACCCTTATGTTGGCTATAGAAATGCCAAAATGATTGTAAACTACAGAAAACAACATGGGGATTTTAAAACTATAGAAGATTTGATGCAGGTAAAGGAATTGGATCTGGAAAAAATGAAAAAGGCTCAGAGGTATTTTACTTTTGGATATAGTAGTTTGGAATATTGATAGAAAACGAAGTGCCTTTTCCGAAAACTGATGTCAGTTCAATTTTACCTTTTAATTTGGTTACAGCATCTTTTACAATGTACAATCCAAGACCTGAGCCTTTTGAGTTGGCCGAAGCCCTGTAAAACATGTTGAACAAATTTTCAATATGGTGGTTTTCGATGCCAATGCCATTATCGCTTACTTTTATAATGGCTTCTATGTAATTTTGATAAATCTCAATTTTAATAAAAGGTACATCCTGTAGAATATTGTGGTACTTTATAGCATTTGAAAACAGGTTATTGAAAATTATTTCTATGCGATTTAGGTCTGAAACGAAAACTGATTCTTGCTTTATGTTTTTTATGATTTTGATATGTTTTGCGTGCTCAAAATAGGCCAATGAGTCAAATAGATCATCTACTATTTTTTCAAAATCAATTTTTTTGTATGAAATTTCAGTTCTAGAATTCCTTGAAAGATCAATGATATCGTAGATATAACTGTCTAGTTTATTGACACTTTGAGTTATCAAATTAAGGTTAATTAAAGCTTTAGAATCCTTAAATTCTAATTCAGTTATTTTAATTAATCCTAAAATGGACATTAAAGGTGCCCTTAAATCGTGCGATGCCCTGTAAACCAATAAGTCAAGTTCTTTATTGGCTTTTAAAAGTTCGTTGTTGTTATTGTTTAGGATTTCTGCATTCAATTTTCTTTTGGTTACGTCTTTCCCAAAAAAAGCGATACCTGTAATTACTTTAGCGGTATTTTTTATAGGATACAAATTGATTTCAAGGTAAATTTTATTGTTATCAAATTCAATTTGCAATTCTTCGATACACTTTTTACCATTCAATACAGATTTACATACTTTTTCCCAATGGGTAATGTTTACATTTTTTTGTGGCAAATAATTAAGTACATTTTCTCCTCTTTGAGGCTCAACTTTATTGATTAACTCCGTAATTTTTTTGAAATTATCGTTCATAGTCAATATGTTAAGGTTGGTATCAACTGACCAAATGGCTTTTTGACTATTTTCAATTACCGCATTTAAATTTTCTTCTTTGGCAATGATTTCAAATTTGTATTTTTCGTTATTCTCCAGGAAAAAATAAATACAGACCACCATTCCAAAAGTGAATAACAATAAATTAAGAACAAAGATTACCTGGGTTGAAATGAGGAATTCATGAACTTTTGGTGGTTTATAAGACATCAAAAGTTCTAATGCCACATAAGAAACTACCAAGAAAACAGCGTTTAACGAAACTGTTTTTTTGTCTTTTAATTCGAAAATACTGAAAATGGTAAAAAATAAAGTCGCGTAAAGAATTTTGAAATTGGCAATGTTTGGGAAATTATAAACACAAATGAATAAAATGACATTGGTCACTTGAATGTATAATATTTTGGCCGTTAATAAATGTCCTTTTAAGTTAATGATATATATCAAACTATACAGTATGCTTAAAATCAGGCTAGAATAAACTAAAAATGAAATGTGAAAATACATCGCCACAAAATGGTAAACGATAGCGGTACATGCCGACGAAAGTATATAAATGATGGTGATTTTATTTTTTAATTGTTCATCATCAGAGTTAAAATCTAGCTTAGGGTTAAATTTATCAAAAAGATGTAATACTTTTTCCATGTAAATTTTGGTAAGTAAGCGTGATGTTTTCTTCTACTTTAATACACATTAAAAGGTTCTGTTCTTCTATAAGTTATTTTGTTTACCTTTTTGATGGTTTTTATGCCATATTTCACTTTGGTGCGGATTGCGAGTACTTTTAGGTCTACATCAATGCCTTCAACCAGGTTGTCATTTAACAATGCAATATAAACGACACCTGTGGTTGGAGCATTAATTTTCCCATAGTCTTTTAATACATTGCCTTGTTTGAAGGAAATGAAATCTGATTTTTGTTTGAATTTCTCTGTTTCAGGCTTGCTGGCCACAAACCAATAATTGATATTGTCTCCTGGAAGTGAGGTGTTTAAAGCAATAACGCCGTTGAGCGCTAAGGAAATTAATGGGCCGTATTCGGGAATTAAATTTGCAGCACCTGCCAACGATTTCATAACTCCCTTTTTCGCTTCTGAATATGCCGCCTTTCCTTCATTCCCTACACTTATCCAATAGGTCCAGCCAATGCAGTCTGCGGGTAAATAAAAGTCAACAATTTGCCTGTTCGACTCAAAATTGATAGAGGTTTGGGAATGAATTCTACTGGTTCTGTCAAGAATGTTTTCAAAAATGGTATCTGTTTTTTCAACGTATTGTTCGAAAGTAGTTGTAAAAGCAGTATCAAAAATTGGTTTCCAAACGATGTGAGAATTGAATGGTTTGTCTTTTTTGGTACTTATTCTTTTCACCGTTAGCTGGTAAACTTTTCCTAAAAAAGAGGAATTTTGAATATGAATTCCAAGCACACATTTTTTGCTGATTTTAAATGTTTTTTGGATGTTCGTATCAACTTTATAGGCCTTATACAGTGAAACTCCCCTGACTTCAAAAATCTCCACTTGTTTGATCTTATTGCCTAGGGTTAACAATGAAATACTTACTTCATCATTTACATCAAAACCATAGTACAAAGAATCTGTTTTTCCGGATTTAACTTTTTGCGTGATTTCAGCTATCGTAATCGTATCTTTTTGCGTTGCAAACAAAATGTGACACTGAAAGCAAACGATACAGGTAAATATGAATTTATACATTGTAATTTGAATTTATTCTTATAAATTGATTCTCGACTTTTTGTCTTTATTTTGTTCATTCAAAATGAAGTAAATAAGGGTCAGAATTAATGGTATGAATGGTTTTTAGGTGTTTTGAATGAGTATAAAATTAAGCTTATTTCTCCACAAAAATAAACTTTAAACCGTGCATCCAATACATTAGGTCTAAAAACTATTCTCTTGAAACATATATTTCAAACATATCAAAAAAAACTTACCAATCTTTCTACTTCTAATCGGTCTTTATTTTTACCTCGATTGTCTTCATTGAATGATTTAGACTTGCATGAAGTTGATTATTTGGAAAACAAGGCTAGTTTTTCGCATATCGCTGCTTTAATTGAAGGTAAATCACCTTTGGTACTTTGTAAAAAAAATGACGCCAGAAATGAGGCGACGACCAAAGTCAGTAACAGGCTTAAAACAATTCTTCGACGAAGTGATTTTATTACTGAAGAAAGAGGGGTTCATGATTTGTATATTGGTTGGCCATTTGTTCAGGGACTTTTTAATGATGGTACTCCGGTAAGGTGCCCGTTATTGTTGTGGCCGGTTACGATTAGCCAAACGCAGCATGATTGGGTACTGCTTCCTGATGCAGATGGGATGGTTTTTAATAAAAGTTTTTTACTGGCATACACGCATTATAACAACCATAAAGTTACAGAAGAACTCATTGAAACTTTTGAAACCGACCATTCCAATGATCCTTTAGTTTTCAGGACCGAATTGTTTGAATTACTGAAAAATATTGGACTTGAATTGCGGTTTAACAGGGATACATTTATTGATAAACTGTCTTATTTTCAAGAGTTTAAACGTGTTGATTTTGCTGCGCTTTTTCAATTGGGTGAATTGAAATTAATGCCCGAAGCTGTGCTGGGAATGTTTCCCAGTTTTGGGTCTTTTTTGGCACCAGATTATGATTTTTTAATAGACAATTGTGAAGGAGAAGTCCTTGAAGATTTTTTTGTCAACCGCACGACCATGATGAGTCAGCCTCAGGAAGAAAATTATATCCATGAGGTTTTAGAAGAACAAGTTATTACGCCATTTGCCATTGATATATTTCAGGAAAATATCTTAAAATCTGTTAAGAAAGGACATTCAGTAGTTGTTCAGGGTCCTCCAGGAACGGGAAAATCTCAGTTAATTGCCAACCTTACCGCCGATTATATTGCAAGAGGAAAAAAGGTATTGGTCGTTTGTGAAAAACGGGTAGCCTTAGAAGTGGTTTATGAGCGTTTTAAAGAAATTGGAATCCATGATTTTATTGCATTGATCCATGATCCGGCACATGATCGTTCTTCATTGTATCAGAAAATGGCTTTGCTTATTCAGCAATTTGACGAGCACAAACGAAATACACAAAACATCAATGCATTACGAATTGAACAACAATTCACCGAAACCAGCAGACGAATTTCTCAAATAACGCTGGAGTTGGATGCGTTCAGGGATGCCTGGTACAATGAGGTTGATTTTGGTATTGCACCTTCTGAATTAGTACTTTCTGCCAATTACGATTCTCCTTTTTTGAATGTGTCTAATTACATCAAAGAGGTTGATTTCCATAATATTAGAAGCTTTGAACAAAAGTTAAATCATTTTGTTTTTTACGCTCAAAAGCTTCCTAAATCCAGTTTTTGGAATGCAAGAATCAACTTCGCGAACCAGCCCCAAAGTTTCAAAATAGAATTGCTTGAGGCATTAAAAAACATAGGAACTCAATACAAAACTATTGTCGCCTCCATTGGCTTTGAATTTTTACCCAATTCTTCGAAGGTGTTTTTAAGTATTTTGGCATTTGAAAATTTGTTAACGGACATCAAAACAACATTGGATGACGAAACTGTTTTGACTGTTTTTAAAGCATTGAGTTTGTATAAAAAAGACCTCCAATTATTACTTAAACATAAAACGAAGTTTGAGTCCAAAATTGATGCAAAGTCTTTAAAATTAGGTGCTGAGAATGATTTGGAAAAAGTGGAAGCAATGGTGCAATATGCACAGGTTCAATACCTTTCATTTTTCAATAAGACTACTTATCAATTATTCCATAAGGAGTATAAGTCTTTAAAAGAATTGCTGGTTACTAACCAGTTAACAAATACTCCTGAAGGATTACTCGAATTACAAAAGCTGATTGTAGACGCCAAAGAAAATATAAAAGCCATTGAGGAAATAGTAGCCATAAAAGGTGTTTCATTGCTTGAATTAGAAAATCTTGAAGTTCAGCACGTTTTAACATTTATCAATCAGTTGATAAAGCTATTTGAATTGAAGCAAGCCCTCAAAGAGACCATCATTTCAGAGGCAATACTAGGAGAGACCTTAGTACAAACCCATGCAAATATTGATAATTTATTGGCTAATGCCCTTTCCTGGGAACAATTGTACACAAAATATAGGGAGTATTTGTCAGATGAACAATTAGAGTTTTTAATTACTATAAATCAGGAAGATACATCGGAAATTGAAAGTGCAATTGTAACTCATTTTGATACTTATCA
>CALPQG020000121.1 GCA_943325655.2 Bifidobacterium breve
AGAGGAAAAGGTTTGTTGAACGCAGTGGTAATCAAACCAACAACAGATGGAAAAACAGCCTGGGATGTTTGTGTGGCCTTAAAAGAAAACGGATTGTTAGCGAAACCAACACATGGTGACATCATCAGGTTCGCTCCTCCCTTGGTCATCACCGAAGCACAAATTCATGAATGTTGTGATATTATTGAAAAAACTATTTTGCAGTTTTAAGGTGTAAAATTAGTTTACAAGTTATCGAGTTTACAAGTTATCGAGTCATCGAGTTGTCGAGTTATCAAGTTGTCGAGTTGTCAAGTTGTCGAGTTATCAAGTTGTCAAGTTGTCGAGTTATCAAGTTATCAAGTTATCAAGTTGTCGAGTTGTCGAGTTGTCGAGTTATCGAGTTATCAAGTTATCGAGTCATCAAGTTGTCGAGTTATCGAGTTATCAAGTTATCGAGTCATCAAGTTGTCGAGTTGTCAAGTTGTCGAGTTGTCGAGTTATCGAGTCATCAAGTTGTCGAGTCATCAAGTTGTCAAGTTATCGAGTTATCGAGTTGTCAAGTTGTCGAGTTATCAAGTTTCTTTTTACTCGTAAACTTGATAACCGTAAACTTGAAAACAAAAAAAACAAAAAAAAACAAAAAAAATGCGTCGTCCGAGAAGAAATAGAAAATCCAGTGTTATAAGAGACATGGTGCGTGAGAATGAAGTCACTTTAAATGATTTGATATTTCCGTTGTTTGTGATGGAAGGTCAAAAATTAAAGTCGGAAGTAAGCGCTATGCCCGGGATTTTCAGGTTTTCTCCAGATACCTTGATGAAGGAAATCGAAGCATGCATGAAGCTTGGTTTACGCACGTTCGCATTGTTCCCCAACATTGAAGAATCACTCAAAGACAAATACGCACAGGAAAGCCACAACAAATCTGGTTTGTATTTAAAAACAATCCGCGAAATCAAAAGCAATTTCCCTGAGTTATGCCTAATGACAGATGTGGCGATGGACCCATACAGTTCGGATGGACACGATGGCATTGTGGAGAATGGAATCATCCTGAATGATGAAACCTTAAAAGTGTTGGGAAGAATGGCGTTGGCGCAGGCGGAAGCCGGAGCGGATATTATTGGCCCTTCAGACATGATGGATGGGAGAATCGGTTTCCTGCGTAACACACTCGACGGAAGCGGATTTACAGATGTAGCGATTATGGCTTATACTGCCAAATATGCGAGTGCATTTTACGGTCCGTTTAGAGATGCCTTGAATTCTGCGCCCAAATTAGGTGACAAAAAAACCTACCAAATGGATCCTGCAAACCAAAAAGAAGCCATGGTAGAAGCAAGACTAGACTATGCAGAAGGCGCTGATTTTCTGATGGTAAAACCTGCTTTGGCGTATTTAGACATCATCAAATTGTTGCACGACAATTTTGACATTCCGATTGCAGCCTATAATGTGAGTGGAGAATATGCCATGGTCAAAGCTGCAGCACAAAACGGCTGGCTTGATGGACAAAAAGCCATGGAAGAAAGCTTACTCAGCATCAAAAGGGCAGGAGCTCAAATCATATTAAGTTATTTTGCTAAAGAATTTGCACTCAGTCACAAGATGTAAATTGAATCATTTCTTCAAACATATCCTCTATTCAAATGCTTTTGTGGCATTGGCTGGAGGATTTTTTGCTTTCCATGATGCCTTAACTTTCGGTTTCCAATATTCTATTTATGGGGCTATTTTCTTAACCGTAAGTACATGGTTGAGTTATCAAATCCCCTTAATCAATTGCTTTATTTTGTCAAAAAACATTCCTATTAAAGCAAAAGACATCTGGTTTGTGAAACACAAAAAGGCGATGATTACAATTACCATCATGCTCCTAATAATCTCTGTAGGGTGTTTCTTCCAACTCAAACCACATCGCCAACTCGTATTCCTATGTCTGGCTACAATAAGTATGTGGTACGTCATGCCCATGTCTTTGTCTAAATATAGTCTTCGGAATATTCCCTACTTAAAAATATTTTTAATAGCCGGTAGCTGGGCTGGACTAAGCGTTTTTTGGTGGAGGCCATTCAATAATGAATCCGTATTATTGTTTTTTATTCGCTTGATCATTGTGTTGGTAATTACATTGCCATTTGATATTCGGGACATAGACGAAGACAAAAAAAACCAATTAAAAACGATTCCGACATTTCTTGGTCATCAAAAAACGATGACTTTAATTTTCACCCTGCTCTGCATAGCAATTTGCCTGGCCCAATTCCTGCGCCAAACGCCTGTTTTTGATTATTGTACCATCGCTTTAGCAACTGTTGCCTTGTCATTTTACCACCTCAAAAGAAGTGATTTTTATTACTATGTTGTGTTGGATGGCTTATTTGTTTTACAAGGAATTATGGTAACAATGTCAGGTTTATTGATTTCTTAAAACGATGGAAACAACCAAATCTCACCTTCGAAAAACAGCCTTGACCAACAGGAAAAAAATGTCTCCTGAAGCGGTAGAAGAAAAAAGCCAGCAAATATGCAGGCAGTTTTTGAATGCATTTCAGGCAAATAAATTTACCGCCATCCATGTTTTTTTACCCATTGCGCACCATAACGAAATCAATACTTTTTTACTTATTGAACAAATTCAACTTTCGAATCCAACCTGTAAAATACTCGTGCCCAAAGTAATTCAAGAAACCAACGAGATGATTGCCTTGGTTTTGGAACCAGGTACTGTACTTAATAACAATTCCATGGGGATTCCGGAACCTGAAAACGCACCCATTTTTGATCCACAAAAAATTGAACTGATCATTATGCCTTTGGTTGCAGTCGATACCAAAGGAAACAGAATTGGCTACGGGAAAGGGTTTTACGACAAATTTTTAGGACACTGCAAGCCTGACATTTTAAAAGTAGGATTGTCCTTTGATGAACCGGTAAATGTCATTCAGGACATTGAAAGCCATGATAAACCTTTAGATTTTCTGGTTTGCCCGGAGAAAGTTTATAAATTTTAACAGAAAAAAACTTAAACTTGATTTCCGCTAGAATCTAAGATTTAACGCCATGTCAGGTGTTTTCACCTGAAATTTCTCCCAATAAAACGACCATTATTATATTATTTCAATCAAATAACTTGTATCAACACAAGAAGGTTTCGAATATACCGATTAAGTGTCAGGTAAAAAAACACCTGTCACAGCAAAAACTGAAAACCGTAAACTGAAAACCGAAAACCGAAAACTGAAAACTGAAAACCGTAAACCGTAAACCGAAAACCGAAAACCGAAAACTGAAAACTGAAAACCGTAAACCGTAAACTGAAAACTTGACCACAACTTCCACGAAGATTTACCATTAAAATTGGGGATTTTTTGTAAAATAATTACCTTTAGTCCATGCAGCTAAAAGCTTTGTTTGTACAAAATAAAAATGCCTTTTTGTATTTGTTGACCACCTTGGTTTTACCCTTAAGTGTGAGCAGTTATTGGAGTGTTTACATCATCCAACATGAACAAGCGTTTCATTTGTTTACGCCTCAGGAATGGGCTTTGGCATTTTTAATAACGACGTTCACCATGGCACTGGCACTCACTCCTACAACTTTTATTGCCTTGATAAGTGGCTATTTCCTCGGGTTGGCAAGCATTCCTTGGTTGGTCATGAGTTACCTGTGTGCTTCTATTCTTGGCTATTCATTGGCTAAATACATTGGAAGCAAACCATTAAAAACCAGCATTGAACATTCTCCAAACCTGGCTATTGTGGTGCATGGGATAAAAGAGTATGAATACACCGTTATTTTCCTTACCCGCATCTCCCCTATTTTACCCTTTGCTTTGATCAATGGCGTGTTGGGAATCTTGCATTGTGACCTCAAAAAATTTATCCTTGCAGGCACATTAGGCATGTTACCCAGAACAATCCTTTTTATTTTTGTTGGGCAAGAAGTGAGCAATGTCATTGAATTGTTTAAAAGTGGCAAACCTATGAGCATTACCCAATATTCATTTTACGCATTACTCCTTATAAGTGTGGTTGGAATACTTTGGATATTCGGAAAGATTGCTAAAAAAATCCAAGCAAATATTTCACAAAACATAACACCATAACTTGAAAATTTCATTCATCATACCAACTTTTAATAGACTTACCGCCTTACAAGCTTGTGTCTATACAATGCTAAACCAATTGGGAAATGAAGGAATTTTGAAATTATGGTGGTAACGAGGGTGGAGAAATGCCTGTTTCCAAAAATGTACTTAATGGACAAAAGTTGGTATTTCCCCGTTCAAACGCTCTAATGGACAAAAGTTAGCAACTATTTTCCCCCATTAGTAGCAATAAATAGACCCAAAAGTCAAAAAATATTCCAGTGATTTATATATTTTCTACTGACGAATATCAAGAAGAAAGTGACAATCCACTCCTCTACGACCACCTTCCTTTGTAATCTTCATAGCCAAATTCCTATTGAAGCATATCATTTACTTCCTTTTCCAAAACAGGCAAAATATTTATTCACAATAAGCCAAATAACGTCAGCGGAGACACTGTCGTAGCCGTGTATAATTCTGTTTCGAGTGTCTACTATTTTCCTTGCATTTGAAATCTGAAAATCAGGATTTATTTTACACAACTTGCAGTAATCAGCATCTAAAATACTGATTGTTTACTTCTTTAATATTTCGATATAGAATTTTCAGGACTACAAATTTAAGTTTTTGTTTGTAATTTAACCCAAGAAGAGGATACATCAATGAAGCTTAAATTTGCGATGTAAGTCTAATCGCTCTCCTGTTCGGTTGATGCTTTTTAAACCAATATATTTTAAGGCGTAGGGCCTGTACTATTACCCAAAGAATTTCATCTACCGCCATTTTTTTATCCGCATATTCCCTATGTTTTTAATACTTTTTTTAAAACTATTTCGCTTTATTGAAATACATTGTACGGGATTCGATATTTACTCCTTATCCGTTTTATAATTCATTTTTATTCCTTTACAACCATGAAAAATAGCCATCAATATAGAATTGAAACCGATAGCTTGGGCGAAGTACGAGTGCCTGTAGGTAAGCTTTGGGGAGCACAAACACAGCGTTGTTTAGAACATTTCAGTATTGGGAAAGACCTCCTTCCCCAAGAAATGATTCAAGCATATTCAGTCATCAAAAAGGCTGCGGCCAAAGCAAATTACCAATGCAAAACCCTGAATGAAAGTACTTACTTGTTAATTACCCAAGTATGCGATGAAATCCTGGCGGGGCAACACCTCGATATGTTTCCATTGCATGTATGGATGACAGGAAGTGGCACTTCGTTTAACATGAACATGAACGAAGTAATTTCAAACCGGGCATGTCAACTTGCAGAAACGGAAATGGGAAGCAAAACGCCTGTTCATCCCAACGACCATGCAAATAAGTCACAATCGTCCAACGACACGTTTCCAACTGCCATGCATATTGCCTCGGCAGTTGCTTTAAAGAACAAGTTAATTCCTGCCCTAAAAGTATTGCACGAAGGCATTCTTACTAAAGCAATCTCCTGGAAATCAATTGTTAAAGTTGGCCGAACACATTTACAAGATGCCACTCCTATCTCTCTTGAACAAGAATGGTCGGGATATGCAGGAATGTTGTCTGACAATATTATCCGTTTGGAAAATGCTTTGAGAGCATTATATCCTATTGCATTGGGCGGAACAGCAGTTGGAACAGGCATCAATGCTTCTATTGAATTTTCCAATACCGCAGCTTTCGAAATCTCAAAAATTACAGATATCCCATTTTTTTCTGCACCCAATAAATTTGCCGTGCAAGGATCACATGATGCCTTGGTACAACTTTCAGGAACATTACGAACGCTGGCAGTTTCATTGTATAAAATCACCAACGATATCCGCCTATTGGCAAGCGGACCAAGAGCAGGATTTGGAGAATTGCTGTTGCCTTCCAACGAACCAGGCTCTTCCATTATGCCAGGAAAAGTAAATCCAACACAGACAGAATCACTCGCCATGATAGCCGTACAAGTAATGGCCAACGATGTTGCGGTGGGTTTTGGAGGTGCGGGAGGTTACCTCGAAATGAATGTTTACAAACCTTTACTGATCCACAACATCATGCATTCTATCACCATTTTAGCTGATGGCATGAACAACTTCAATAAATATTTGGTCGTGGGTACAGCACCTCATTTAAAAAACATCAAACAACAACTCGAGCGTTCCATGATGCTGGTTACAGCTTTGGTTCCTACCATTGGCTATGACAAAGCGGCAGCAATTGCACACCTTGCCATGGAAGATGACCTGAGTCTTAAAGCTGCTGCAATACAATTGGGGTATATTTCAGAAGCAGACTTTGAGAAAATCATAGATCCAACAAAAATGATTTATCCCCTTTAAAAAAGTTTTCAGTTTACAGTTTTCGAGTTATCAAGTTATCGAGTTATCTAGTTATCAAGTTATCGAGTTATCTAGTTTTCGAGTTATCTAGTTTTCAGTTATCAGTTATCAGTTTAATCATAAAGCCTCTCCCTAAATCCAGCGCTACGCTCGTAACTTTCGCACTCTCGTGCTCAGTTATAGAGGAGAGGGACTTACACATTTATCATACATTTGAATTAAATTCCATTAGAATATCATTTAATAAAATAAACTTTGAAATTAAAACAGGATCAGAAGTCCTTCTTCTTTAGGAGAAGGGTTTGGGATGAGGCCTGAATGTATTTATTAAGAAAAACGTGACAAACAACTAATTTCTAGCATAGCGCAAAAAAGTTTTCGAATAATCAAGGATAACATTGTAAAACTGTTAATCTTCTTTTTCACATTGAAGCGACATTTTTTTATCTCGCAAAGGGAGACTAAAACGCAATACTTTTCCTTTTAAATGGTAATTGAATTGTTGTTTGGCAGGAGTTCCTAAGCGTGTCATGCAGGTGGTTTCTATAGACGAAATTACCTCATCTATTTGATAGACGCCTTCTTGTTTAATTTTTGATTCTCTTATTTCCTGGTATTTGCCATCATCGGTGAAGACAAAATAATAGTTCTTGAAGTTATCAGCCAACATCGTCAATAAATCCATGGTTACGGCACTGTCTTTTTTGCCTGCCAAAGATTTTTTCAAGTTTTCAGGACAAGCTGTTTGACCCGTTTTAAAATCACGATGAATACCGGCATCAAATACAATTACTTTCCACTTACCAACTATTGGCGAAACTGCTGTATCGGTTTGGGCCATCACAGCCGTAGAGAATATGAACAAACTCAAGAAAAGAAGGATTGATTTTATCATCGTTTTAACTATTGGTACAATTCGCTCAAACATACTATTTTTCCTTAAAAAATTAACCATTGCAAGGAATAATTATACT
>CALPQG020000122.1 GCA_943325655.2 Bifidobacterium breve
CCATAAAAATACAATATTTGAAAATCTTCTTAAACGAATGGTTTTAGGACAATACTTCTCTAAAAAACAAATAAAATTTGCCTACAGTTAATATGTGGGCTTTACTATATTATTTTTTTGATTTTAATTAAAAATTGATTTCATTTGCTTTCATTTTTACATTTTTTACGTACGCTTATGAAACTTATATTTTTAAAATCAACTTTAGCTTTTGCTAACATCTCCATCGCTTTATCTTTCCATTTTGCAGGGGCGCAAACACTTTACACTCCAGGAGGAACCATTGGCACATCAGCCAATACCAATATTGGAGTCAATATCACCTCTCCACTTTCTCCATTGCATTTGATTGGAGATTTTAGAATGGGTACAGATTACCAAGTTGCTAATCGTGCCAAATCCATTCTTAAATTTGGAGATGCCGATTATGTGAAAATTGGCGAATGGGAACAAGATGATAAAATGTCTTTTTTCGCAGACAAAGGTTACAATTTTACAGGAGGATCACTCACATTGAATTCGAATTTGTATTGTAATTCTATTACATCTTCTGCTTTTGATTTTGTTTTGGGTATAAATGACACTAGGCCTCAAGGAATTAAATTAAGCCAAAGAGCTTTGGTACATGCTCCTTCTACAACATATGATATATTGGTATTAAACTATGACGGAGATTTTGAAAATGGTGTTGAAGTACATAGTGACTTAAGGGTTACAGGTCAAGTGAATGTTGGTAGTGTTAATTTTAAAAATGTATCGGGTTCACAAATAGACATGACTAGAAGTCTGCGTGTAACAGGTAAAATTGCTACCACGGAAGTTTGTGTTACTCCTAATGCTGTTTGGTGTGATTATGTTTTTGAAAAGGATTACAAACTGATGCCATTGAAAGACTTAGGGAAATATGTAACCGAAAACAAACATTTACCCGAAATTCCAACCACCGCTGAGGTAGCCAAAAGCGGTGTAAACATTGGAGAAATCAATGTATTGTACCTTAAAAAAATAGAAGAATTAACACTTTACGTTTTACAACAACAAAAACAATTGGAGCTGCAACAAAAACAATTTGAAACACAACAAGCTCAAATCAATACCCTTGTGAGTAAGTTGTCGTTAAACAAGTAATCAGATATTAAGTTATCAAGTTGATATTTAGTTATCATCTCACATTCACTTTTTACAAAATACGAATGTGAAACAACGTTACATAAATTCATTTAACTTTTTAATACCATGTTAAAACATATTTTAAGCTTAGCCCTTTTCTTTATGGGAACAGCTACCGTAATGGCACAAAGCCAATATGTGCAATTTACATACGATGGAAGAGGAAACCGTATCGGCAGACAAATTACAATTGGCCCATTTCGAAAAGGTGATGAACTTTCAAATAAATCATTAGATACCACTGCCATCAAAGAACAATTAGGAAAGGCAACGGTATTGATTTATCCCAACCCAATTGCTGGTGAAATCACAGTAAATGTACAAGACACTTCACAAACCACACCGATCGAAGGCTCTATGCTGGTGATGAATGTAGTGGGAACGCAAGTAGGCACAGCAACCATCAAAAATGGCACAGGAAATTTTGATTTCCACAACCAGCCCACAGGTACTTATATCCTTCGTATTGCCTACCAAGGCAAAAGCATAGACTGGAAAGTACTCAAACAATAACCGAGTTTTTTTAATTACCTCTTTATATAAACAAGCTACGCAATGCGCTTTTTACAATATATTTCAGTTTTCATACTGTTGATTTCAACAAGTAATTTACAGGCACAAGGTCAAAAAGAGTTACTTCTGAGTACGCCACAAGCGGCAGGTACGTATGTTGCCCGAGACAAAATAAAACTTAGTCAAGGGTTTTCAGCCAAAAGCAGTTCGGGAGTAGGAAAATTTACACTTGATGCTACTATTACGCCTGCGGCAAGTTATGGCAGTTTATCTGCTTCAGGAAGACCTTCAAACCAAACGGCTTTTACTACTTCCAATGTTGTAGGGACTATTGCAGGGAGTGCAGATGTAAGTTCATCTGGTGCGGCGACTTATACCATTCCAATTGTTATACCTACAGGCACAGCAGGGATGGAACCAGAATTGTTTATAATGTATAATAGTCAAAATTCTAATGGACAACTTGGTAAATCTTGGTCCTTAACAGGCTTATCTACCATAAATTTAGCGCCTAAAAATTACTACTATAATTTTGCTGAAGCAAATTTTGCTGGAGAAGAATATGGTTTAGAGTTAGATGGAAGTAGGTTAATTTTAATAAATGGAATGTATGGTTTTTCAGGATCAGAATACAGAACCGAAATCGATTCATACAAAAAAATCACCCTTACTGATAATGGTTTTATTGTTCTAAATAAAGATGGCACAGTAAACGAATATGGAAGTAATGCAAATAGCACTATAAATTCTGGTCGAGTGGGTATTGATATAACATTACGGTCTTCATATAGTTTTAGATTAACTAAAACTACTGATAAAAATGGTAATTTTATTAGCTATACCTACGGACAAGCTGATGGTGAAAGTTGGATACAACAAATTAATTATACAGGAAATACAATAGAAGGGTTGTCTACATTTGCAAAAATCGTATTTATGTACGACATAAAAACGGATAAAAATATATTATATACGCATAACTATAAAATAACGCAATCTCGATTACTTTCAAAAATAGAAGTGAGTACTAAAGAAACCCTTTTTAGACAATATGATTTATCCTATAGTTATGATGGATTTTCTACATTACTTTCTGAAATTAAAGAAACTGGAACAGATGGAAAATCTTTTAATACCACTAAAATAAAGTGGGGACCATCAAATACAGGAGACCCTTACCTGGTTCCTACGGGAATTATGATTAATAATTCACCCGTCGTGAATCAAATAAGACCAAACCAACAAATTATAGCAGGAGACTTTAATGGCGATGGTAAAAATGAATTTTTAAGTTATAGAGAAGGAGACATCAATAAGATATATAACACTGGAACTACTAATCCTAATACCGATTGGACTCTTTATAATAAGCCAACAAGTGCAAGTCCATTTACGCAATTAGCTTCGGGTATTTTTTTCCCTTATACCACAAATTTGTATGTTAACTACTTAAATGTGGTGGATATTAACAAAGATGGTAAAGATGAGTTGTTACAACTATATGTAAATAAATATAATAAATTTCATATCGTAACTGTAAAAGTTTATCAATTTATAAATAATACTTTTCAAGATGTTACAGCTGCTTTTCCAGACTTTTCTAGAAATTATGCTCAAACTGTTACTGACAATAATTTGCGTTATGAGTACAAGGTTTATACGGGTGATTTTGATGGGGACAATAACACAGATTTAATGCTTAGTCAATCTGTTGAACATCAAGCAAGTATTTACAACGTTTTTCGTTGTAAAATAATTGATATTGATCAGGTCGTACCCATCGCTAATACTAGTCTAGGTTTGTTAAATTATGGGATTTTTGTAGCAAACATAAATGGGAATACCAAAACGGATATTATAACAGTCAGTGAATTAAAAATGAATGCTTATGAATTGAATACCTCAACCAATACATTTGAAAGTATTTCAACTTACACAGATGCCGAAGCAATTCAAACCCATTATTCTAATTTTACTTTGCCTACGTGTCAAATATTTATCAAAGACTTTAATGGTGATGGCCTTTCTGATATTCTTTACAAAAACGATATTAGGTTATATTTTTCTTATTCGAAAAATTCAATTCAAAATAATTTTATATATATAGGAGAAGATATAAATTCAGATAATCCACTTTTAATTGGAGATTTCATTGGAGATGAAAAAATAGAGCTCTTAAGGTACATTCCGGATATTGGTCCAGGGTTTGATTTTTTTAGTGTCTCAGATACTGAAGAAGCTGGTCTTGTTTTTATATCTCATCAGGATAAACCTTCAAGTACAAATTCAGTTATTGATCTTGTTTTTTTTGAATCTGTAAATTTAGTTGATTATAACTCTGATGGTAAAGATGATTTTCTATTTCCCGAAAGAGATAATCAATACCACGTATTTTCATTTACAAATGATAACGGAGCAAATGGTTTAGTAACCTCAATAGAAAATGGGTTTAGTAATATCACCAATTTTAATTATGCTTTTATAAACAATACTACTGCGTATACTTATTCCAATGTAAATAGCCCATCGATTTTCTCCTATTGCAAGCCAATTAAAGTGACAACAAATATGAATCAACAATTTGGGGGTTCATTCACAACTACTATTAATTATTCTTACAGAAATATCCTTTTCAACACTAATGGTATTGGATATATGGGTTTTGATCAGGTTACCAAAAACTACAGCACAATTGCTAAAACTGAAGTTTATAATTATGCATATCCTAGCAATCTTTTTTACAATCAGTTTTTGACTAAAGTTAGTGCAAATGATAATAATGGTCAGGCTATTTCGGAGAGTAATTATACCTTACCTGTTATAACAACTACAGGGAAAGTATCTCAGCTTAAACAAACCTCTACTACCAAAAAGGATTTTATTAAAGGAACTTCATCAACTACTGTTATCAATTATAATAGTGCTACTGGCAATGTCTCCTCTACAGAAGAAAAAGTTTTTGATGACATTACTACCACTACACTGGTATACGAAGAAACGAATAATAACCAGTATGGACTTTATGGTTCCTGGTGTCCTTCAAGCCTTACGTTAAACACCAATACAAAACGTTTTATTCCTTCAGGAGATCCTGCTATCACTTATGAAACCAAATATGAATATGATAACTTAGGCAACCTTGATTATAAATATGAATTCAATAATGATATTCCTAAAACTATAAAAACACATTATTACAATAGGAAATTCGGTTTACCTCAAAGTACAGAGATTAGTTCCCCAAATGCTAATCCGGTTGTAGAAACCAAAACAGGCTCAGTACTTTATGATGTTACTGGCAGGTTTGTTATAGAAAGTACTAATACATTAAATCAGGTCAGTAAATCTTTTTACAATCCTTTGGGACGATTGGTTAGCGAAACAGGCGTTGATGGTATTACCATTTCACATAATTATGATGGTTTTGGAAGAGAAATCTATATGCTCACTCCTGTTGGGTCAGTTACGAAAACATTTGCATGGACTCAAGGTTCGCCATCTGGGTCTTTATACAGCGTCACCACAACTGCTACAGACAAACCTACAAGCATTACTTATTATGATGCCGCAGACAGAGTAATCAAATCTCAAATTACAGGACGAAAGAATTCAACTGTTTGTAAAGACAATGTATATAATATTGATGGTACACTTCAAAAAACATCAAAACCATATTATGCCAATCTTTTTGAAACACCAATATGGATTGAAAATACAGTTTATGATAACCTATTCCGCTTAAGGGAACAAAAAGTAAACGCACTGATTACCAGATATAATTATGACAATAGTGGCAGAATTTTGACAGTTACCGATCCTAAAATGCATCGGACTGTTACCTATACGAATGCTTTAGGACTAACAACATCAGTAGAGGATGCAAAAAATAACATTACTTCATTTACCTATAACAATCTTTTATTGCCTAAAAATACAGGGACAAATATCTTAGGCTATGATGATTATGGCCATAAAACGAGTTTAAATGATCCCAATGCAGGCATCACTACTTATGCTTATGACGCTTATGGCAGGTTATTTACCGAAACAAATGCTGGAGGTACATATACCTTGCATTATGATGGACTTAACAGGCCCGTATCAAGGACGGGACCTGATGAAAACATTGTTTATACGTACAATACAAGTGGAAAAGGGATTAACCAACCTGCCAGTATAACCAATACGGTGAATAACAATGGGCAAACCTATGCTTATGACAATTTGGGGAGACTCACCAGTCTAAAAGAACAAAGTGGAGGGCAGGTTTTTGAAACAAAATATGAGTATGATCTTCAAAATGGGAATCTTATAAAACAGGTTTATCCTACAGGCTTTACCATAAAGAAATCGTATGAAAAGGGATATTTAAAAGACATAACAAGAGCCGATAACAATACCGCAATCTGGACACAGGGAAATATTTCAAGTACACTTTCGGAATATACATTTGGTAATAACCAGACGGTAAGCTATAAATTCAGCACCGATTATAATATCTTAACAGGAATTAATGTGGACAATAAATTCAACTGGACCTATAATTTTGAAAAAGAAACCGGCAATCTAAAACAACGCAAAGACTTAAGTTTGAATGCGTTAAATATCAGCAGAAACCTGGTCGAAGATTTCACCTACGATGAGCTCGACAGGCTCACAACGATCTCCCAAAATACGGTGCTTAATAACACTATTAATTATACCAATAATGGGAACATCAATTCTAAAACAGATGCAGGAAATCAGTATGCTTACCACGTCCAAAAGATTCACGCTCTTGAAAAAATTACGCCCTCAACAGCATTTCCAAGTGCTGTACAAGCCATTACTTATAATGGCTTCAGGCGCCCGGCAATGATAACCGAAGATGGGACCGTAAATAATTACACCTTGAGTTATGGCATAGACCGTGAGCGAGTTAAAAGTGTATTGAAAGCCAATAACCAAATTATAGAAACCAACTATTATGCAAACAGTTTTGAGCGTGAAATAAAAGGAAGTATCACCAGAGATATTCATTACATTGCCTCTGAAGATGGTACTGTGGCTACTTATATTACGACCAATAATGCCGATGGGAAAATGTATTATTTGTTAACAGACTATTTGGGTTCTATCTTGCAATTACGAAAAGATGATGGTAGTATTGAGGCAGAAATGAGCTACGACGCTTGGGGAAGAAGAAGAAAACCTGAAAACTGGAGTACAAGTGGCGTTACCATTCCAACCATCCTTTCAAGAGGGTATACAGGCCATGAGCATCTTGATGTATTTAACCTCATTAATATGAATGCAAGGTTATACGACCCGCAGGTAGGTAGAATGCTAAGCCCAGACAATGAAATTCAGGATGCAAACAATTCACAGAATTATAACAGGTATAGTTATGTAATAAATAATCCCTTGAAATATGCTGACCCTACAGGGAATTTCTATGGCAACCCTTCAATGTCTCCTGGTTACATTGGCCCTTCCGGAGGAAGAGGAGGAGGAGGAGGTGGTGGTGGACATTCAGGAGGAAATCCTGGTGGTGGAAATTCGCCTGGTGGTGGAAATCCTGGTGGCGGAAATAATGAATCAAAAGAGGTAACTGACGTTAATAATGCTCGCGATAGGGTAAATCCAGGATTACCACCAGGGTTTCC
>CALPQG020000123.1 GCA_943325655.2 Bifidobacterium breve
TAAAAATAGTAAAAAGGAGGATTGTCTTTGGAATTTACTCCCCTTTATTTTGGTCAGTTATACCTGTCAGTTATTAAATTTGCATTTCCGTTCATGTTACAGATTCCTCTTCCAGTTTTCCCGATTCCTTTCTAATAATTTTTGTACGTGAATCTGTTTTAATTTATCATAAACTACACATGTCTCACATCAACAAGTGAACTTTTAATTGAATAAATTCACTCATGGTAAGCTTCGTTTCTTATTGTTTACTTACAAGAAAAGTAACTTGATGACGCGATAAGATTATTTTTGATGTTACAGACTTTGCTTCCTAAAACCAATTGTTTTCAAGACATTTTCTTAGCTGTAACTTTGCCCTATGCATCAGTACCAAAAAAATTGATTCCGTAATATTCAAACATTTGCAAATTTCTTTGCTGTCAATACCTTCTAGCTATTTCATTGCAAATACAATAGAAATTTTAGAGGTAAGCTATTCAGAAAATCAGACAATACCGACTGAGATTAGCCATTTTCTATTTTTAACTACATCAATGTGCCATCTATGGACCTGATTTTCAGTTTTGATATGACCACGCCCATCATTAAAAAAATATGCTGGGTTATGTTCATCCGATAAAAGCAGCACTACTTTTTAGGACTGCAATAAAAGTTTCTTGGACTAAATCCTCGGCTACCTCAACATTCCTTCCCCTCATCAATACATATTTGTACCTCTAATCAGCATAATTGGCAACCCGTAAATCAGGATTTAAGAATAGCATATACTACAAATTAAAAATGTTTGTGAATATCCCACAAACAGCAACTTACTATTCCCTATAATAAATCCCTCATTTCATTAAGAGTTGCCTCTGTCAATGGTTTAGTTACATATTTGAAAACAAATTCATTGTCATTCATTCTTTCAATATCCTGTTTGTTGTCAGAACTGGTAAGAATCACCACTTTGGATTTATTTTTCAATACCTCAGAGTACTTTTCAAATTCATACAAAAAAACATATCCGTCAACAATAGGCATACTAATGTCTAAGAATATAATATCGGGCAATAATTCTAGGTTGTTTTGATTTTCTTCTAAAAATTCAAGAGCACTTTTCCCATTATTTTTAACCAATATGTTTTTTGAAAATTTTGAAAGCGCTATCATTTTTTGGCTAATGTAATTGTCTACATCATTGTCATCAACCAACATTACCCTGTTGTAAGTTTTAATACCCATATCTATATTCAATTAAAAAGCGTTTCCTGCCTAAACAAGAAACGCCTTAAGATAGTATTATTCAGTAATACTTTTTTTATCTATTTTCAACACCAACTCATCCCCTTCCACATAGTCAACTAAAATTGTATCTCCATTAGCGACTTCGCCTTTCAAGATTTCTTCTGCAACCGGATCTTCCAAATATTTCTGAATTGCCCTGTTAAGAGGTCTTGCGCCATACTGTTGGTCATATCCTTTGTCAGAAACAAAATCTTTGGCTTTTTCAGTCAATTCAATTTTATAACCTAAGTTATTTAACCTTACAAACAATTTAGCCAAACTGATGTCAATGATTTGATGGATATGTTCTCTTTGAAGAGAATTAAAGATAACAACATCATCCAATCTGTTCAGGAACTCAGGAGAAAATGCTTTTTTCAAGGCATTTTGAATCGATGCTTTCATATTGTCTTCCATGGTATCCACCTTGGTTTTAGTATTGAAACCAATACCGCTACCAAAATCTTTTAATTCACGGATCCCAATATTAGACGTCATAATAATAATCGTATTTCTAAAATCAACCCTCCGCCCCATGCCGTCGGTCAAAATACCATCATCCAATACCTGAAGTAAAATATTGAACACATCTGGATGCGCTTTCTCAATCTCGTCCAATAAAATGACACTGTAAGGTTTACGTCTGATTTTTTCAGTCAGTTGTCCACCTTCTTCATAACCTACATATCCCGGAGGCGCGCCTACCAAACGTGACACGGAGAATTTCTCCATGTACTCACTCATATCTATTCTTACTAAAGCATCTTCTTTATCGAACAAATAGGTAGCCAGTGCCTTGGCCAATTCCGTTTTACCTACACCCGTTGGTCCTAAGAATATAAAGGAGCCGATTGGTTTCTTTGGATCTTTTAAACCTACTCTCGTACGTTGAATGGCTTTCACCAATTTCTTTACTGCTTCGTCTTGTCCAACAACCCTTTCTTTCAGGTCTTCACCCATTAAAAGAATTTTGTCACTTTCGTGTTGAGAAACTTTGCTCACAGGAATCCCTGTCATCATCGCGATTACTTCAGCAACGTTTTCTTCTTTAACAGCATAACGCTTTTGCTTGGTATCTTCTTCCCACCTTAATTTTGCATTTTCAAGTTGATCCAAGAGTTTTTTCTCTTTGTCTCTTAACTGTGCAGCCTCTTCATATTGCTGACTTTTAACTACTTGAGTTTTAGATTTTTTAACATTTTCAATTTGCTCTTCGAGGATAACAATGTCTTGAGGAACATGAATATTGTTGATATGCACCCTTGCACCCGCTTCATCCAAAACATCAATTGCCTTATCAGGTAAATGACGGTCAGTAATGTAACGGTCCGTTAATTTCACACAAGCGTCAAGCGCTTCTTGTGAGTAAGTCACGTGGTGGTGTTCTTCGTATTTGTCTTTGATATTGTTCAGGATCTGAATGGTCTCTTCAGGAGTCGTAGCATCCACCATTACGATTTGAAACCTACGCGCTAAAGCCCCATCTTTTTCTATGTATTGTCTGTATTCGTCAAGCGTTGTTGCCCCAATACATTGTATGTCTCCCCTCGCTAAAGCTGGTTTGAACATGTTGGAAGCATCTAATGAACCCGAAGCCCCTCCTGCACCAACAATGGTGTGAAGTTCATCAATGAACAAAATCACTTCTGGAGATTTTTCAAGCTCATTCATGACCGCTTTCATTCTCTCCTCAAACTGACCACGGTATTTTGTACCCGCAACCAAAGAAGCCAGGTCTAATGTTACTACTCTTTTGTCGAACAGCACACGAGAAACTTTTTTCTGTACAATCCTCAAAGCCAAACCTTCAGCGATGGCAGTTTTACCCACACCAGGTTCACCAATTAAGATTGGGTTATTTTTCTTTCTACGGCTTAAGATTTGAGCTACACGCTCAATTTCTTTTTCACGACCAACAATAGGATCTAATTTTCCATCTTCGGCAACTTTGGTCAAATCGCGTCCAAAATTGTCGAGTACTGGGGTTTTAGATTTTTCAGCAGTTCCAGAGCGGGAAGCTCCAGAACCTTGATTTCCTGATGCTCCACCTCCAAATAATTTAGAGTCGTCGCCATCATCGTCTGTATCAGGTCCAGCCATCGGGTTGTGAGACTGATACTCCAGAAGTTCTTTTATCACGTCGTAATTCACTTGAAATTTATGTAGTATCTGTGTTGCTAAATTGTCTTTATCTCTCAAAATGGAGAGCAATAAATGTTCTGTACCGATTAACTCACTTTTGAATATTTTGGCTTCAAGATAAGTTATCTTCAATACTTTTTCTGATTGTCGTGTTAATGGAATACTCGCCAAATTTTTAACGTTCCCAACAGCGGTATTTTGCGTTACGAGTTCTATGTGTTCTTTTAATTCGTCCACCAGCACGCCAATTTTTTTGAGCAAACCCACGGCAATTCCTTCACCTTCTCTTATTATTCCTAACAGAAGATGTTCAGTACCAATGTAATCATGATTTAAACGAAGGGCTTCTTCTCTGCTGAGTGAAATCACTTCTTTTACTCTGTTTGAAAATTTCGCTTCCATAGTCTTCCGTTTTTAATACGGTTTTATCGGTAAATATAGTGATTATATCAATAATTACACACTTCTTATTTCTTAAAATGATGCAATTACTATGATAAAATACAGTAACAAAACTGTTTTAAGTTATAAATATTGTTTTGCTGCCGAACCCTCATTCATCAATAAATCTATAATACTCAGATTTTCAACAAAAGTATCTCCGAAAACTTGGCAATATATATTAAAACTGATATTCTCCGTAAAAAGATTCATATTAAGTGATTTTTTAGGATGAATTACCTCACGAATGTCATAAAAGTCAGGTAAAACACCTGAATTATGGGGGTAAAAGTCATCAGATAAAGTTACATCTATGTTAATTTTCAATAACTTAAGAATTTTTTCAATTAATTTTAAATTTAAGTCAAATAAATATTTTGGTTGTTCATTTATGATTTGCTCAAAATATGGAAAATAATGTTCAAAAAATGGTGCATTTCCATAGGCTGACTGAATTCCTCTTAAATGTACCTTCACCCAATTTTGAGAATAATCAATCTGAACATCCCGAATGGCAAGTTTACTATTACCATTCAACACTGGAATTGACAAAGTTTCAACTTTGTTGGCTGTCATGATCAAAGTTCTGTTCCTAAAACTTTGTTTCTGGTAATTTTCACAAGCCTCTAACGTAAAAGAAGATGCTTGTTGAATCATTTTAAAATAGGCAATATTGGGTAAATAGTGCGTTTCTACTAATAAATTCATGTCAACAACAGTTAAAATTAAAAATTAATTTCTCCGAGACCTTCCCTGATAATCTCTATATCACCAGCGCTACCATCAATGACTGTAGACCCTTCATTTACGCTATTTCCACCATCAATCACTATATCGACGAGGTGTTTGTATTTTTCATAAATATCATCCGGATCGGTTATGTATTCTAAAATGTCATCATCAATTTGTTTCACAGAAGTACTTAAAATAGGATTTCCCAATTTTTCAACCAGCATTTTACAAATTGCATTGGAAGGAACACGTATTCCAACGGTTTTCTTGCTGTTGTATAATAACTTCGGCACTTTGTTGCTCGCTTCCAAAATCACGGTATAAGGACCTGGGAAAACTTTTTTCATCACCTTGAAAACGGACGTACTTATACTTTTAGTATACTCAGAAATATGACTTAAATCATTACAGACAAAGGAAAAATTACTCTTGTTGGGTTTAATACCTTTGATTTTGCAGATACGCTCCACTGCTCTGGCATTATGAATATCACAACCTATCCCATAAACAGTATCCGTCGGATAAATAACTACTCCCCCATTTTTCAAACAATCAACGATTTGATCTATAAATTTTTCTTGAGGATTGTCAGAATTGATTTTTATAAATGTTGCTTCAGCCATATTTTCGCAAGTTATGAATTAGTCAAAATAATAAGACAGGTTATTGAAAGGAAATTATAAAAAACAAAGATAAAAAAGTAAATACATTTATGAACAATAACATTCTCATTATGAACGAAAAACAGATTAATCATATATTTAAGCAAAAAAATATCTATCACAGTCTTGCAGATTAAAAAAATTCCACTACTTTTGTATCCTCAATAAGAGAAACACTCTTCCTTAGCTCAGTTGGTTAGAGCACATGACTGTTAATCATGGGGTCCTTGGTTCAAGCCCAAGAGGGAGAGCAGCAGAAAGCCTTACAATTATGTAAGGCTTTTTTTTATTCGTAACTTTTAAATTTTTCATCAACTTATGTCGACAGTCTATATTTTATTTTCCACCAAAATCAATAAATTTTACATTGGATTTACAACCACTGCCCTTGAAGAAAGGCTACAAAAACATAATCATGAATACTACGAAAATAAATTTACAGCAAAAGGAATTCCGTGGGAAGTATATCTTGAGATCAAATGTAACTCTAACAACCAAGCACGAAAAATTGAAACTTTTACAAAAAAAATGAAAAGCAAAAATTTCATTCTCAATTTAAAAGAACATGGATATCAATTTTTACTTGAAAAATTTAGTGACTGTTAATCATCGTCCCGATGCTTCGGGATGGTTCAAGCCCAAGAGGGAGAGCAGCAGAAAAAACCGCTTTAAACAATGTTTAAAGCGGTTTTTTTATGCCTACTTTTTAATCTGAGGGGTATTTTAACCGTATTTAGGGCATTTTCTTGAAAATACTAAAAGTGCATTTGGTGCGTTCTAGGCATAATGTTTGACTATATGATTTTAAAACTGTCACCCTAATTGTCACCCTAAAATCTTAAATTATGAAAACAAATATTTCTATAACGATTGACTTAGATCGATCTAAAATGAATTCATCCGGTTCTTCACCTATCTTTGCTACCGTTAATTCTACTAAGCAGGCGCACTTACCCAGTTTATATTTCAATCACCAACCAACTCATAACTTGTACTTCTCCCTCCAGCATCATCTTGTTTTAAAATTTGCTTTTCCATCAAATCTCTAATATCTCGCAAGGCTGTATCTGAAGAGCATTTGGTCATTTTAGCCCATTTAGAGGTTTTTAGTTTGCCATCTAAACCATCAAATAACTTATTAATCATCTGTATTTGTCGGCTATTTAAAACAGTATTTTTATGTGTATTCCAAAACTCAGTTTTAACATACACCCTACTTAAACTTTGTTCTGTATTAATCAATGCACTATGCAAACAATTTAAAAACCAAACTAACCAAGGTGTAATGTCTCCAGTGCTATATTGTACTTTTTGCAATATTTCGTAATACACTTTTTTCTCGTTCAATACTTGGTTTGAAAGACTATAAAACCTTTGAGAACTTTTTTCAGATCTTGCAAGAATCATATCTGAAATAGCTCTTGCAATACGTCCATTACCATCATCAAAAGGATGTATAATGATAAACCAAAAATGTGCAATAGCTGCCTTTAATACCTCATCAATCGTTGATTCAGCATTAAGCCATTGTAAAAAAATAGCCATTTCTGCTTTCACAATTTCGTGAGAAGGTGCTTGGTAATGAATCTTTTCTTTACCCATAGCTCCAGAAACTATTTGCATTTCATCTTTACGATAACTGCCAATAGCAATCTTTACCATACCACTCCAACCTGTTGGGAATAAAGCAGCATGCCATCCAAAGATTCTTTCCTCAGATAGAGGTTTATAATAATGCTGGGTAGCATCTAATAACATTTCAACAACACCATCAACATCTCTTCCAGAATGTACCATTCCAGCATATTCAATCCCCAATTTTCTTGCAATTGAAGAGCGAACTTGTTCATAATTTAGCACCTCACCTTCAATTTCAGATGATTTTAAAACATCCAAAGTTAAATTAGTTAGAGAAGTTTCTTCTTTTTCAGAAAACCCAATTGTAGCCATTTGCCCTACAATCTTCCCTTGTAAATGCCTTACCTTCCCCAAACTTAAATTAATTTCAAGGTCGTTCCATGTAAAATGTGGCCATTGTGCTGATTGATAA
>CALPQG020000124.1 GCA_943325655.2 Bifidobacterium breve
AAAAGGGTGTCACGAAGAGTCTTGGCCGTTTTAAGGATGCTAAACTTGTCATCCAAGGTGTCTGCCAAGTGGATTTCATAAGGCGCTTTTCCTCCTACAAAAGAGAAATCAACTTTCGATTTTTCATTATGACAATTAGGGTCATTCACTACCGTGCTTACATTTCTAACTTTGTCGATGACCACCGTAAAAGTTGAATCCCAAACAGATTTTGTCATGCTTGAATCTAGGATGCCTCTAATGGCAAAGTCTCCCGCATTTTTGATATAAAAACTATATGGGCTGGTGGTAATGCCATGGATGGTATCGGTAGAATTGCTGTATGCAAGGGCATAAAGTACTTTAAATGGCTTTGTGCCAGTGAGGTTTAAGGTAATCTTCGCAGAATCTCCTTTAAATATGGAAAGGGTATCTTTTGAAACCATATTCGCCAAAGGTCTGATGGTAATCTCGGTTTCAGGAGACATATAACCTCTACAAACTCCTTTCATTGGTTCTGCTTTGATTTTTAAAATGCCCGAAAATTGATTGTTCCATAAGGCGCTAGCCATGGTGTCGTTAGGCGTGATGTTGGCAGCTTTTGCTGGCGAAACAATCCAATGGATAGCATCAGGCAAAATGGTTTTACCTAAATAATTAGGATTGGATGCTGCTATTTTAGCCGTGTTTATGATTTCATTTTTTGCGTTATTATTGAGTAGTTTGATGTGGATTTCACTTTGTGTAATTGTTCCCACAGAGAAATCTACATCATTCACCACCGGAGCGGCATTGGCGACCAAATAGTTAGACGTATCATTGTTAGGATCAAAACCTCCTTCAAAATCACTGGTATTAAGAAAAACGGAATCAACAACACAACTGGTTGCATCAGTAAGGGTGATGGCTACTTTCTGAAGGTATTTTAAGTTGGAAATGGTAAAGTTTGTACCCTTCTCTTTGCCTGAATTCCATTGAATAATAGGGATTATTTCTGTGAATACACCAATGTTTATAATACCATCTTCTCCTTTGTTACACGAAGGGTAGGTGGGATAAATGTAGTAATTGTTGGTAATATTGCTGTATGGGTCAATTAAAGAGAGCGTGTTTGTTGTCGAGCACCCTTTGCTGTTTTCAATGTTGATGGAATAACTATTGGCTTTTAATAGCGTGTCCAAGGTTTCCTTGGTGCTTGAATGAAATACCCCATTAATAGAATAATTAAATGGAGGGAATAATCCCTTCGTGATGTTGAGAGTAACTTTGTGGTAATCGTTGGCACAAGTAGGTGTAGTTGAAGTAGCGTTAAATAGAAGTGGATTTTTTTCACAGTTGTATACACAGCTCACCGTTGCTTCCCAGCCATCGCCTCCTAGGGTAGGTATAAAAGATTGGTTTTGGTTTAGCAGAAATTTGATGGTAAGACTATCTGAACTAGAGGTGAAGGTTTGAAGATTTTGATTGTAGTGGTTTAATTGGGCTAACAAGGTTGTACCGTCATAGATTTCAATAAAATCTGAAGATCCTTGTGCATCATATCCGAAGTCTAATTGGGTAAAAGTAAGACGTACAAAAGAATTAGGATCATTGGCTTTGATAACCGTTGTATGGTCTTTGTCTCGTATCATTTTACCGTCTTTGCCACCATTGTCATAAAATACTGCGCTACAAGTTTTAACCGTCTCGTCTTTTTGGTCAAAGGTGTTTGCGGTGATACGTGATCCTAAAATGTTGTCGGGGAAAGAGGAATTGCTTTCATCAGCCGTAAATTTAATTTCTTTGCCATTGTTGTCGGTCACTACCACAATGCTTGCATCTAATTTTTCACTGTCTTGTGCCCCTACTGGTACATCATAAGTCAACCAAAAATAGTTGTTGCTTTGGTCTGCCAACATGATATTGGCATCAAAAGTAAAATCACCATTGGGTTTCACTACAATGTTTCCAACTTGTTTCGCATAGTTCAATTGTCCGTTTACGCCACCGTACCAAATTTTTGCCTTTTCAATGTTAGCGGTCGCTGTTTTTAGGGTGTTAAAAGTCAACTTCGCAACACTTATTGGTTTACTAGAACCATTGGTATTGATGTTGAATTTTAGGATTTCATTGTTTATTGAAGGAATGGGTGCCACAAGATTCCCTTCTTTGTAATAGTAGGAGGAATTGATGGCCATAGCACTTGGAGGTGATACATTAAATTTATAATCATGCGCTTCTCCAATTTTTGATTGAATGGCAAAGGAATTTTTAGTGAGTATTTCATTTGAACAAATAATTCTCAGTCTATTGATCCCCAGCACCGCACCGGCAGGTATTTTTAAAAAACCGTTAATGTTTTGGTTTGCTTTTACAAGTCCTACATCAATGAATTCGCCTACGCCAGTATATAGGCCGTCTTTGTTGAAGTCTATATAAATACCGTAATTCAATGATTGAGCAGCATTGGTGATGCTATAATTGGTATTTCCTCCTTGGTAAGCATATACATTGTTATAATCAGGTGGATAATAATTGTTTTGATCAGCACCACTACAATTGATATTGGAGTTGTCGTAATTGCCAAAAATGATGTCTTTGGTATTTTGAGGGAATTGTTTATAACATGAATTGTCAAAAATATTTTTGGTATAATCTAGTATCAAACCATTGGTAGGTGGGAATTTAAGTGTTGGAGTGTACGTTTTGCCATCAATATCAAGCGATTCGAAAGTAGCTTTGAGGGTATCCCCCACAGTGGCATTTCCTGCGATATCATACGTTAACCAAAATACGTTGGTCCCCCCTAGCAATACTTGACTTCCATTGATAACGAATTTACCTTTAGGCGAATCATAGGCCAAACCAACTTGGGTATTGTAATCTAAGGTAAAACTATTGCCTGTAAACCATAGTTTTGCGTTTTTGATGCCCGCAAAATTATTGGTTCCATCGGTAGAAAATGTTAAGTTTTTTGCCGTAAGCGGATTCAGCGTTCCGTTCATTTCTACCTGAACTTGCAGTACATATTGGTCGGTATTGCCCGGATATACCAAGGTGCCATTTGGAATAGCATTGGTGGTACTGGTGCCATATTTCATAGGAGTGGTGGCAATGTTGATGGTGTAATCTTCTGTTTCTCCATAGCTTAAGTTGGTATTACAGGCGGTGTATTGGTCCATGCCGTCGCTTGAGAAATTACTTACAATTCTCATAATGGTGTTACCAAGTTTGGCATTAGCTGGGATTTTGGTGCTTATTGTCTGATTTTCTTTTCCGTAGATATAGGTGGTGCCCAGGAACTCTCCTGCGTCACTAAAATCTCCGTTTTGGTTAATGTCTACAAAAATACCCACATATTGACCATAACTACCATTGGTGGTAATGGTGGTGGTATAGTTTTTCCCAATATGTAAGGTTCCTAAGTTGGGGCTGCCTTTAAAGTTGGTATAACCAGTAATTGGGTTTTGACAACCTGCACTTAATGTACCCGTATTGGCAATATTCACCGTGGCTGAATCTATTGTTATTTTTTCTATGCCCATATAAGAACAGCCGGAACTGTAGCTGGGCGTGCAATACGTTTGCGCAAAACTGTTAGAAATGTAAAAGAAGACAATGGCAAATAGTACTAATTTTTTCATTTTTATAATGGTTTTTTAATATTGTCCTGTGTGTAGAAGTACGAGCGTGCAGGCTTGTTCAATTGCGATATTGTGTTCTTGTGCAAGCAATTCAAGTGCTTCGTTTTCTGTGCCGGGGTTAAATATAATGCGTTTTGGATTTACTTTTAGAATATAATCAAACCATGCTTCTTGGTGTTGTGGACCTAGATACAAGGTTATGGTGTCAATGTTTTTGGGAATACTGTTTTTGTCTTGTTGAATCTCCATGCCTACAACATTTCCTTTTTTTATACCAACCAATACCACATCGTGACCATGCTGGCGCAAAAGATTGGCGGCCTTAAAAGCATAACGCTCCGGATTAGTACTTGCTCCTAGTATTAAGGTCGTTTTAGTAGGTATAGTGCGCGCTGTCATTTAAAAATTATAAGTTACAATAATAATCATAACTAAATACTTAATGAAATTTTAAGTCCTTTAATGTGGTATTTATCGGAAATGGAATGATTTATTTTTTACTTGCTTTCGACTTCAGCACTGCCAGATTATTTTATGGAAAATTCTTTGAATAAATAATCACCACTATTTGGAATTATTATAATTAAGCCTTAAGATTGCATACAATTTATAATTAATCTAAATAATCATATTCAAGATGAAGAAAATCTTTATACTTTGTTTGTTGGCAAGCACTATTTTATTTTCTGCTTGTAAAAAAAACGATGGCAAAAAGGAGGAAGAAGTAATTCCTTCCTTAAGAAAGAATTTGAATTATGCCACCATCGATACGAACACTTATGCCAAAAACTTTTTGGATATGGCAGGAGATTCTACCATCAATCGTAGTATTGGTAGAACTTATCATTTGATGTTTGGGGGCTTAACCGCTTACATCAAAACTAGCGTTGATTCTACAAGAGCATTAAGCGTTACGAATTTAAAAAATCTTTATACCAATAGTAATAGTCCATTTACGGGTACTTATGTGGCAGCAAATACTTCTAGTTTACAAATTAAAAATACGGTAGCCGCTTCATTTGAAAGTAATGAAGCCGATAAAATTCGCGCTGATATCTCCTTGTTTTTAGAAAACTTGGCTGCGTCTAGCGATTCAGTCACTAAAATAGCTTCTAATGACAAATCAGGAATTATTAGTACTGGGTCCAAAAAATATCTTGTAGATGGCAAAGGAATTGAGTGGGGACAAATTGTTCAAAAATCCTTGATTGGCGTTTATCAAATTGATCATATAGGCAATGTTTTACTCGCTAACCTTGATGCCGATAATACTAACATTGTTGCTGGAACTAAATATACGCAATTGGAACAAAACTGGGATAAAGCATACGGCATGCTTACCCAAAAAAATGTTTACGGTTCGGCGGCAGTTGAAGGAAGCACGAGTGGGGAAAGCTTGCTTGGTGCCTACGCCTGGGAATTTAATCCTTATCATCCTAAAACAAACAAAGCTGTAAATGCATTACACTGTGCTTTTTTAAAAGGTCGTGCGGCTGTTGTGAACAACGACAAAGCCTATCTCAAAATACAAGCAGATGCCATCAGGTTAACGTTTGAAAAAGCTTTAGCCAGTGCCGCTTTAGGGTATTTGGGCAAATGGAAATCATTGTCTACAGAGGCTGAAAAAGCGCATGCTTTGGCAGAAGGTATTGGGTTTATTTATGCTTTAAGGGTTTGTAAATTAAGCGGCGCCGATGTGGCCTTTTCAGACGATATCTTTAACGATTTAATCAATACTGGTCATTGGAATTTAACAATTCCTCAGGTAAATAGTGCAGAAAGTAAAATCAAAAACAAATTTGGTTTATAGTTCTCAATCATTAGTGCAAATGCATTAAAATGAGTTGGTTTAAAAAGCTTTCACTCCAACCCGTTGACTGTAAAGTAAGCTAGCCTTCCATCGCAAAGGTATGATTCATTGATGCATCATCTTCTTCATGCTGTAAGAAATGAAGGATAAAATTTGCGCAGAGGTAAAAAGCCCTTCTCCTTCAGGACAAGGGTTGGGATGAGGCTTGAATCAATGCATTGAGTTTTATATTCTTTTAATGCGTTTGTCCTGCCACAATTATTGCTAAATTTGTAAAAATATATTGCCTAAAGGATATTTTCTTATCCTGTAGTTTTCTCCTCAAAACACCTCTATTATGTTGCGTTTTCTTTGGCTAAAGGTTTCTATATGTTGTGTAATATCCCTTGTCTTGTGTTATTGTGTGGGTAAACATCAAGCACCCGAAGATACGCCTTACCCGATAGCTCCCAATACGGATAGGGCTGCTGTATTAAAACAAATGGCCGATGAAATAGTCATTCCTGGCTATGCCAATTTTAAGGTAAAATTGGATGCGATGACCAGTAAAGCGGAGCAGTTTGTTGCTTCGCCTGATACGATTGCCTTAAAGGATTTTCGCCAATCTTGGGTGGAGGCTTACCTAGAATGGCAAAAAGTGGAGGCCTTTAATTTTGGACCTGCAGATATGTTTGCCACCAAAATGTTTTTTAATATTTATCCTACCAGCGTTTCTGCCATCAATGCGAACATCGCCAGTGGAACGGCTAACCTAGAAGTGTCGGGCTCATTTGCTGCACAGGGTTTTCCTGCTTTAGATTATTTACTCAATGGTTTGGCCGGTAGTAATGATTCCATCGTTGGGTACTATACTTCTGCTAGCGATGCTCCTCAACGCAAAGCGTATCTCCAAAAACTGACTGCGCAAATGCAGCTCAAGTTTAACCAGGTAAACAATGAATGGCTTAGCTACCGAGATAAATTTGTGGCAAGTACTGGTTTGACAGCCAGTTCGTCTTTGTCATTGGTTGTCAATGGGTATGTGAGTCATTTCGAAAAATATATTCGTGCCGGGAAATTTGGTATTCCTGCAGGAGCACTTACCAATATCAAATCTCCAGAAAAAGTAGAAGCTTTCTACCAAAAAGATATATCACAACAATTGGCTAAAACAGCCATTCAGGCTTCAATCGATTTTTTTAATGGTAAAAGTGTCAAAACTGGCATAGAAGGGGCATCCCTAAAAACTTACCTCGATGGTATTGGTGCTAAAGACAGTCAAACCGGCAATGGTTTAGCTACCACCATTAATGCACAATTGATTACCGCAATTACCTTGGTAAGGGCACTCGATGCCAATTTTTACAACGTAATGAGTACCGACAATCAAAAAATGCTTGACGTGTACAGTGCTTTGCAGGCTGTAGTGAGGTTACTCAAAGTAGACATGACTTCAGCCATGAGCATTACCATTACCTATACCGATAATGATGGTGATTAAGTGAGTGATGAGTATTGAGTGATGAGTTTTGAGTTTTGAGTGGTGGAATTAAGTTAGCATTTTATCACAAATTTGCAATTCATTTAGTCATCCTCTTCTAGTTTTAAGCACTGAAGGGGAAATATACCGGGATGTAAAGCCCTTCTCCTTTGGAGAAGGGTTGGGATGAGGCTTTGTTAGGTATTAGGTACTAGGTACTAGGTATTAAGTCTCAGGTACAAAGTATTAGGTAAGTAAGTTAGCGTGTTATCACAAACTTGTAATTCATTTAGTCATACTCTTCTAGTTTTAAGCACTGAAGAAAAATATACCGGGATGTAAAGCCCTTCTCCTTTGGAGAAGGGTTGGGATGAGGCTTTGTTAGGT
>CALPQG020000125.1 GCA_943325655.2 Bifidobacterium breve
CATTTCCAACTTAGGTTTCGGCGTATTTTCTTCCATTGCTTGGTGTATTTGGTTCAGTTGTTTTTTCAAAGCCTTTCTTTTGGAATACATGGAAAACCCTTTTCTTAAAGCAATGTATTGGTGTACATCGTTGGCAAAAACACTGTCAATCTGAAGACGCAGTTCATAGGTTTTGATTTCTTCGTCTGAAGCCCTGCCTTCAAAATACTTTTCAATCAGTTCGTAGCTCAAAGATTTATCTTTCATAAGACATGGATTTTACATCAATTGGCTGGTTAAAAAACAATTTCTTTAACCTTACCAGGCATTTGTATTTTTGGTTTTTGGCATTATCGGCATTGGTATACCCAAACTTTTCGGAAATACTTCCCATCGACAAATGATGCACATAATAGTCTTCCAATATTTCCTTACAGGGATTCCCGATGGCATTTAATGCCGCTGCTAACTGAACATATTGTTGGTCGTTGGGTGAAACCAAATCTTCCTCCCGAATTTCTGCTTCGAAATCGCTAACGATTGCGCCATACTTACGCTTTTCTGAAAGGCGTTTTAACCAAAGCCTTCTGCTCACCGCATAAAGGTAAGTGGCAATGCTGCAGGTCAATTGGAGCGATTCTTCTGTTATTTTCTCATAAAACAATATAACGGCATCCTGGTAAATGTCTTTGGCATCTTGAGTGCTTCCACTGTTATTGAAAACATAATGATGAATGGCCTGGTAATGTTTTTGGTACAAAGCATCCAATGCCTTTCCATCTCCCGAATTGATACCTTTGATAATGTCTGCATCAGTGTGGTACGTCATAATTATTTTCAATTACGTTGTTATAAAAAATGACAAAAAAGGTAACCCATAAAAAAACACCTTTTGGCAAAATATTACTTTCTATTTAAACGCTCATTTATCAGGTTATTGTACAAGTATTTTGACACAATAATATTATACGCGCTTTAAACATTGCTGAATTCAAATTAAACAGGCATTTATTAGATCACGACAGACCGATATAAAAATGTTAAATTAAAATATATGGTCGTGGGGTAATCATTAGTGCAATTTGCGTGAGAGATTGAGGTATGGTTTGAGCTTCCCGAATCAATAGGGACGAGTACCGCAAGCACGATCCGCCGCGGCGGGCACACCCAACCTAAAAAAAGAGTAAAATTTTACACATTGTATTGATAGCACTACTTAAGAACAGTTACAATCTAGAAAATAATTAGGGTAAGTGCATTAGTAAGCAGTCCCTATTAAAATCAATACCAAAATCAATTGTTACAACCTGCAAAAGATTCAGTAACTGTATAATGCACAACAAAATCAGCGAAGGCTTTATTGGTTTCTATAAAAACAGAAAAATCTGCAAACCCTCGAGCTGTCGTAAAAAACCAATGTCCCGCTTTGTCGGCATACAACGCATTATCTTGTTTGTAAACAATCACGTTGGCAAATGCTGCACTTTCTTCAATAAAAACACGATAGGTAGCATCAACTCTATTTTTTTCAATGTAGGCAGAACCAAATATTTGACAAGGATCAATATTTTTACTGTTCTGAGCATGTGATGACATGATCCAGCCGAAACAAAATACCGATATTAAAAATGATTTGTACATAAACATTAAGTAAAGAGTACAGTGTAAAGAGTACTGAGACTAGGATAAATAATCAATACCCTGTACCCAGTACCCTGTACTAAACCTATTTCGCAGCTTTAACAACTTCAACAAATTCACGGGCAACCAAAGCGGCACCGCCAATCAATCCACCGTCAATATCAGGACAATCAAACAATTCAACTGCATTGCTTGCTTTGCAACTTCCACCATACTGAATAGTGATCGCATCGGCCGTAGCCTGACCATATTTACTTGCAATATGATTTCTAATCATCAAATGCATTTCTTGTGCTTGTTCAGATGAAGCTGTAACTCCAGTTCCGATAGCCCAAATTGGTTCGTATGCCAACACAACTTTTCTGAATTCAGTGTCTACCAAATGGAACAAACTGTCAGTAATTTGTGATTTTACAAAATCAATATGAATTCCTTGTTCACGTTGTGCTAAAGTTTCACCCATGCAAAATATGGGCACCATACCCGCTTCCAAAACAAGGTTTGTTTTTTCGGCAAGCATTTCATTGCTTTCGTTGAAATACTCTCTTCTTTCGCTGTGTCCAATAATCACATAATCTACACCTACAGACTTCAACATCTCTACAGAAATTTCACCGGTATAAGCTCCTGATTTTTTATTGCTTACATTTTGAGCTCCTAAAAATATATTTTTACTGTCGCCAATCAATTTTTTCACACTTGTTAAATGTGTAAATGGAGGGCAAAGCACGATGTTAACGTTTGATTTCACTTCGTCATTAGCAATATTAATTACTTCAGAAGCTAATTTTAAGCCATCTTCAAGGCTTTTGTTCATTTTCCAGTTTCCTGCTACGATGTATTGTCTCATTGTAATGATATTAATTGAAGCTTCAAAGATAAGCGACTTAGCATAAAGTACAAAATTTAGTTTTGTGTAATAAATTAGGAGCTCTATTTTTATCGCTCGCTTGCCGTTAAACACTCACCACTATTCATTAACTTTAAGCCATGAATGTAGACTTACCATTTGAAAACTTACTCGTAAAGTTAAAAGAAGACTTTACCTGGCCACAGACTTACATGTTTAAATTTATTGTCGCCAACGAAAACGTTGCCGCTAAAAGTTCCTTGTTAATGTTATTTACTACTGAATCGACTATCACTGAAAAAGATTCCTCTGGAGGAAAATATAAGAGTCTTACCATAACCACATTTATGGACAGTGCCGAACTGGTAATCGAAACCTATAAAAAAGTAGCCGGCATTCCTGGGGTGATGGCTTTATAGTAGTACAAAGTATTAGGTATTAGGTACAAAGTATTAGGTACAAGGGATTCGGTAAAAAGGATTCGGTAAAAAGGATTCGGTAAAAAGGATTCGGTAAAAGGTATTAGGTAAAAAGGTATTAGGTAAAAAGGATTCGGTAAAAAGGATTGATTCAGCATCAATCCTTTTGTACCTAATACCTAAGACTTAATACCTTGTACCTTATAATGCACTTGTACCAATCCTGATTCAAATGCCTGAGAACTGACAAGTTGTAATTTATTCTCAGGCCTTCCAGGTTTAAACAACTCAATTCCTCCTCCAAGTAAAACTGGGACAATGGAAATAACCAGCTCATCAAATAAATTATTGTTCAGTAATAAATTCACAATCTCAGCGCCACCATCACAATAAATATTTTTGCCTGGCATAGCTTTCAACTTTTTAACAAGTTCAGTGACATCCTCTGTGTAAAAATGAATGTTCCCTAAAGAAGTATGGGGTGTTCGGGTAATAATGTATGACATTTTATCTTGATGGGGATAATCAACACCCATAGACAAAACCTTGTCATACGTTTTTCGCCCCACAATTACCGTATCCACAGAAGCAACAAATTTATGGTAGCCATAATCCTCCCCCTCTTTTTCAACCTCAGAAAGCCAGGACAAATCGCCATCAGGTTTGGCAATATAACCATCCAAACTCATGGCGATATAAAGTATCAGTTTTCTATCCATTTTTTTACTTAACAATATATCATTCATTTATTTCATCTAAAAAAACAAAACCTCTGGCATCTTCATCCACGAAGTCAACCAATTTCCCAATCAAATGCATGGTGTCTTTTTTGGCAATAAACACTTTTATCCCATCTATTTCATAGGTTTTATCCTGTTCTTTTTCAGTATCAAAGCCCAACAAAAAACCAATCCCAGCACAACCACTTCCCTTCACTCCTAACCTCAAACCATATTGCTGAGGAATATTTTTATTTAAGAAAATGTCTTTAATTTCCGTCAAAGCTTTGGAAGTAATGGTTAGAGGAAGTTTATTGATGATTTCAAATGCCATATCAAACTATTTTTGCAAAAATATCTAAAAATAAACTTTATACACTTTGTAATCAGATAATTCTTAAATTGCTTGCTCAAATAGATTTATTACTTGTCATTTGATTCATCAATAACCAAACGCTTTTAAAAAGAACATGGAATATCTTAGCGATTTTATTAAAATTTTATTGCCGGCTGGAGTGGTACTTTATGCCATGGTCATTACAGTTAAATCATTCCTCAACAATGATTTTGAAAAAAAATTGGTTGACATCAAAATCAAATCAACTGCTTCTATCTTGCCAATTCGTTTACAAGCTTACGAACGTGTTTGCCTATTACTGGAAAGAATTTCTCCAGGAAATATTATCGTGAGGCTTAATGTAACCGAAATGCATGCGTCACAGTTGCACCAATTGTTAAATGCGGAGATAAGAAATGAGCTTAACCATAACCTTTCACAACAAATGTACATCAGTGACAAGGCGTGGGTAGAAATTAAAAATGCGGTAGAAGACACCATAAGTTTAATTAACAAATCCTATTCAGCAACAGCACCAGATGCCAGAGGAATTGAACTGGCAAAAAAAATCATCGAAAACTCAATTATGAGACAAGAAAGCCCTATAGAATCGGCATTACAATTTATTAAAAATGAAATCAGAGAAATATTTTGATTTTTATAAGAAAAAATACAATTTTGAACATCGTATTTATAGAGCGATTAATCTTGAAAAAATAAGTTTGGCAAGGTACTTGTAAAACATAAACTATACATATTAAATACTACGATTATGCCAATCATCTAATTTTATTTGAAATCCCAAAATTCCTTCGCTGGAGTTTTGGGATTTTGCTTTTATTGTATTTCATTTGTAATCAATAAAGCCATGAAAAAATTCACCCAACAATACTTCCGATTTTATAAACAAGCCTAAAGGCCTTCGGTTGTTTGTTGCTTACTCGCATAAATATCAAAAGGTCCTGAAATAGGACCTTTTTTCATTATAATAAATCTTGAAGAATTAATTACTACAAATGAAGGTCGCTATACAAGGGGGAAATGCATCATTTCATGATATTGCCACAAGATTTTATTTTAATGAAAATTTTGGAATAGCGAAACCTGAGCTCATTTGTTGCAATACATTTAAAGAAGTATTTGAACAATTAACTACTGGGAAAGCTGATTATGCCGCATTGGCGATTGAAAATTCTATTGCTGGTAGCATTTTGGGTAATTATAAATTACTGCAACAATATCATGTAAATATTATTGGGGAAATCAGGCTTAGAATTATCTTAGATTTAATGGCTTTACCCGGTCAAAAAATAGACGACATCCATACGGTTCGTTCTCATTACATGGCTTTGTTACAATGCGATGAATTGTTGAGCCAGTACCCCAATATCAGGCATGAAGAAGCTGCCGACACCGCCGACAGCGCAAGAGATATTCGATTAGGAAATCAAATCGGCATTGCGGCTATTGCCAGTAGAATTGCAGCAGAAGATTATCAGCTTCATATTCTCGCATCTGGAATTGAAGATGACAAACAAAATTTTACCCGTTTTTTTATCCTTGCCAATAAACCCTCAAATGAAATCCCAGAAAAAGCTACTTTGAGTTTTCAATTACATAATGAAACAGGAAGTTTAAGCAAGGTATTAAGTATGTTTAATGAATTCGAGGTTAACTTAACCAAAATCCAATCTTTACCCAGAATCGGATTTCCTGACGAATATACATTTCACATTGATTGCGACTGGAAAGATTACGCAGACTATAAGGAAAGTATCCGAAAAATAAGAACAATGGTTTCGGATTTGAAAATATTAGGAGAATATAAAAAAGGAGAGATCTACAACTCATGGTAATACCTATTGCAAATAGATTAAAGCAGGTAGAAGACTACTACTTTGTAAAAAAACTGGAAGAAATTGCAAAATTAAACAGCGAAGGGAAAAACATTATCAACTTTGGTATTGGCAATCCTGATATGATGCCTTCAAAGGCTACCATTGAAGCCTTAAATACTGCAGCAGAAAACCCTAAAAACCACGGTTATCAAGCCTATAGAGGCATTCCGGCTTTAAGAGAAGCTATTGCTACATTTTACCAAAACACTTATGGTGTTACGATAAATGCCGCTACAGAAATATTGCCTTTATTAGGTTCCAAAGAAGGGATACTACATCTTTCCATGGCATTTTTAAATGCAGGAGATAAAGTGCTGGTGCCAAATCCAGGTTATCCTACTTATTCGTCTAACGCCAATTTAGTAGAAGCTGAAATCATGTACTATGATTTAAAAGACGAAAACAATTGGCAGCCAGATTTGGAGGCAATTCAAAAACATGACTTGACCAAGGTTAAAATCATGTGGTTAAACTACCCACACATGCCTACAGGTACACCAGCAGATCCTGAAGTATTAAAACAAATAGTAGATTTCGCCAAAAAACATCAGATACTCATTTGCTTTGACAATCCTTATAGTTTAGTGTTGAATAAAACAGCACCATTGAGTTTATTGTCCATAGAAGGAGCAAAAGATGTTTGTGTAGAATTAAACTCATTGAGCAAATCATTCAACATGGCAGGCTGGAGAGTAGGAATGATGGTTGGGCGTGCAGATTATTTAGGAGCGGTATTAAAAGTAAAAAGCAATATGGATTCAGGGATGTTTTTACCTGTTCAACAAGCCGCTATTGAAGCCTTAAACAATTCTGAAGAATGGCACGAACAACGCAATAATGTTTATGCTGAAAGAAGGGCCTGGGTTTACAAAATATTTGATTTATTCAACTTCACCTATTCCAAAGACCAGGTAGGCATGTTTGTATGGGCCAAAGCACCCAATACTTTGGAAAACGTACCTCAATTTTCTGACGAAATACTTTATGGGGCAAATGTATTCATTACACCAGGAGTAATCTTTGGTTCAAATGGTGAAAGATTTTTACGCATATCTCTTTGTGTACCTGAAGATAAAATGCAGGAAGCCTATGACCGAATAAAAGTGTGGCTTTCATAATTATTTTTAGTCATTTTAGAATCAAACGTTGATTCTAAAATGACATTTTTACAACACAGTTGATTTTTCACTTCAAATCAACTTTTTTTAAGTGACAGCAATTTCTTCAATATTAACTTGACGGTATAATATCGAAATAATTTCATATATTCGCGTATGGAAAAAGAAGATTTCAGGACAGTTTCAGAGGAGACACGATTAAGTATTCGCAAAAAGGCAATTCGTTTGATTTTATCCAAAAAATATAAAAAATCAG
>CALPQG020000126.1 GCA_943325655.2 Bifidobacterium breve
ATACTCTTTACTCTTTACTCTTTACTCTGTACTCTGTACTCTTTACTCTTTACTCTGTACTCTGTACTTAAAAAAAATTAAGAAGTTTCTAAAACACCGTTGTCAACACCTGCAAGGATTCTTCCGCAGTGTTCGCAAACGATAAGTTTTTTCTTTTCTTTGATGTCAGCCTGACGTTGAGGAGGAACAGTGTTGAAACAACCACCACAAGCACCACGTTTTACCAATACTACCGCAAGTCCGTTGATGGCATTGTTTCTCAATCTTTCGTAAGAATGAAACAATCGCTCTTCAATTTTGCTTGCAGAAGTAGCGCGTTCTTTGTCAAATTTAGCTTCTTCGTCTTTGCTTTCTGCAATGATGATGTCTAATTCTGATTTTTTGTTGGCTAAATCTTTACTTCTTTCAGCAAGCGTTTCTTCTAGCGTCTTGATGTCTTTTTTCTTTTGTTCAATTTTGAACTGAGCTTCTTTAATTTTCTTTTCAGAAATCTGAATTTCTAATTGTTGAAGTTCCATTTCTTTAGAGATTGCATCATACTCACGGTTGTTACGCACGTTAGTTTGTTGGTCCTCATATTTTTTTATAAGCTTTTCAGCATCTTTGATGGCGATTTTACGGTTTGTAATTTCTTCTTCAAAGCCAGATAATTCTTTCTCAAATTTTGAGATACGTGTTTCAAATCCGATTAATTCATCTTCTAAATCACGAACTTCTTCAGGCAAGTCACCACGAACTTTTTTGATTTCGTCTAGTTGACTGTCAATTGTTTGTAGTTTTAATAATGCTTCTAATTTTTGTGCTACTTCCATTGATATTAAAGATAGTTGTATGGTTTTGTTACCGTTTCACCTAATAAGGTTGCAATATTACTAAAATTTTTGCTTAATAAATCATAAAATAATTCTTTTGTGCATACTTCTGATTCGTAGTGGCCAATATCGGCTATAACTATCTTATTATCAGCGTCAAAATACTCATGGTATTTGAAATCAGACGTAATGAAAATATCTGCGCCGGCAGCAATGGCGTTATTCAATAAAAAGCTTCCCGATCCGCCACAAACTGCCACTTTTTGAATTGGCTTGTCTAACAGTGGACTGTGTCTTAGTCCTGCAACCTGAAAAGTTTTTTTGAGATATTGTAAGAACGTCAACTCGTCTTGTGGTATTGCCAATGTACCAATAGCTCCTGAACCTGTTTCAAGGTTTTTGTTTTCCAAAACCTGTAAATAGTAGGCTACTTCTTCGTATGGATGACTTGTTTGTAGTGTTTTTAAGATTTTTTCTTGCAAATAAAATGGAAAAATAACTTCAATTTTATCTTCCTGAACAGTAGACAATTGTCCTTCGACTCCTTCAAATGGATTGGTATCTTTTGTCGGTCGGTAAGTGCCTGTACCGCTGCTGAAAAAACCACAATCTTTGTATCGCCCAATTTGTCCCGCTCCGGCATCATTTAAATCTTTCAATACCAAAGCCGTATGTGTAATCGGAGTGAAGGTGGTTAATTGTAAAATGGTGTTGGTTTTGGGTGCTAATATTTTTATGTTTTCTAATGGAAGTTTTTCAGCAATTTTAAAATTTACGCCCCCAGCTATACTGTCAAGATTGGTATGTGCGGCATAAATTGCTATGTTGTTTTGAATGGCTTTGATTACGGTTCTTTCCACATAGTTGTTGCCATTGAGTTTTTTGAGCCCTTTAAAAATTATGGGATGGTGGGCAACTATCAGGTTGCAATTTTTATTCATGGCTTCCTCAATAACCATTTCGGTTACATCTAGGGTAATGAGTATGCCTGTTACTTCTGTGTCTTTACTTCCGACAATTAATCCGGCATTGTCATAACTTTCCTGAAGTGGTAAAGGAGCAATGGATTCTAGAAAATTGGTAATGGCTTGAATCTTCATGGCTTAATGGTTCAATAGTTTTGGTGAATAGGTTAAAAAAAAAGCTATCCTTCATGAAGAATAGCTTTTTTGATAGCAACATGTAATCGATATAATGGATACTATATTTTTTTTACATTGATTGCGTTCAAACCTTTTTTACCTTCAGTTACATCGAAATTAACTAGGTCATTTTCGCGAACTTTGTCAACCAAGCCTGTTGCGTGAACAAAAATCTCTTGGCCAGACTGATCAGCTCTTATGAATCCAAACCCTTTAGTTTCATTGAAGAACTTAACTTTACCTGTGTACATTGAAATAAATTTTAATAGTGATTATTGTAATATTCCAAAGGTATCTTAAAAAATTGTAATTGAAAAGGAATTGCTAAAATTTTTATGGACTAAAATCCTTTATTTTATATGGTGAAATCCTTTTTCAGGAGTACTTCCCTTGAAAGATGAAATTATAGGTATATATTAATGAATCAGTGAAATGGTTTCCTCATAAAAAGAGTAAGGTTTAAGTCTGAATCTCTTATTTCTTCAAAAACTCTTGCGCAATTCATGGATTAATTTCACCAAAAAAGACTACCTTTCAAGCATGAAATTTAAAATTAACAGTACGTTGTCTTACCATGTTATTTCACCTACTACTTTTTTCTTCAATATACTTGCAACCAATTCCAAAAATCAAAAGGTGCTTTCTGAAAACCTTGTACTTTCTGAGGGTATTGAATACCATGAATACAGTTTTTTAAATGAAGATACACGTTTTTTTAAAATTCATGTGGCACAGGAACAGTTGTTTACCATCAATTATGAAGCAACAGTGGCGGTAAATACGATTGAATTTCATCAGGATTTATTGATGGAATTAATGCCTATCCAAGATCTTGACACTGCCGTTTTGCCTTACCTTCATCCCAGCAGACATTGCGAATCAGACAAACTCTTTTACTTTGCCAGCAATGAATTTGGCCATTATGCCAATAATTATTTAAAGGTAGAAGCGATTAACAATTGGATTTTTGATTCAGTAGCTTATTGCCCAGGTTCAACCAATTCAAGTACTTCTGCAAACGATATTTTCTTTACACGGATTGGCGTCTGTAAAGATTTTGCACATTTGGGAATTGCCTTGTGCCGGGCTTTGGATATTCCTGCCAGATATTTTACAGCTTATGCCAGTAACTTAACTCCTCCAGATATACATGCATGTTTTGAAGCATATTTGGGTGGCGAATGGATTGTATTTGATCCTACAAAATTATCTTCCAAAAATGGCTTGGTGAAAATTGCGCATGCAAAAGATGCCTCAGAGATAGCTGTCGCCAGTTATTTTGGCAATGCTATTTGTACTTATATGGATATACAATGTGAAATGCTATCAGCACCTGAGCCTGCAGTTTGATTTTTTAACCGTCAGGAATTGCATTTTCCCTCCATTGTTGGTGTTCTTCTCCAACAACTCGCTCTTTCGAATTTGTAATTCGCTCTTTCGAATTTGTAATTCGCTCTTTCGAATTTGTAATTCGGAAGTCCTATCGTAGGATTTGTAATCCGAACTTTAAAAAAGGATTGAAAATCCTACGATAGGAATTCGACAATGCAATTGTCGAATAGCTCAGTAGGATAGCTCAGTAGGATTTGTAATCCGAACTTAAATCAGGATTGCAAATCCTACGATAGGAATTCGACAATGCAATTGTCGAATAGCGCAATAGCACAATTCATCATATTTATTTATAAATTGCGCTTTATAATAAAAGCAAATACATGAAAAAACATTATTACATTATCTTTGGGGTTATCCTATTTATTGCTGCGGTAGCCGTTGGGTTTTATGTGAATATGGGTGGATTTGCCAAATCAACAAGTATTGTTACCAATTCAGGAAAACAGTATATGGTTGCACAACATTATAAAGGGAAATTGAAAGACAAAGCTTTTGCGACCAGTTTCGCAACGGCTGCTGATTTGATTCAAAAAGGACCTTATAAAAAAGGCGTTTTAGCTGCTTATTATTTGAATGATCCTGATAAAAATGATGGCGTTGTAGATGCTTACGTGGGTGTTTTATTGGTTGATTCCATTGGAGGTACGCTTCCCACAAATTTCGAAAGTTTTACTATCCCTGCCCGAAAAGTTATTCAAACCAAAATTAAAGCCCATTTTTCTGTCGCTTCCAAGATTTATACGGACGTAAAAACGTATGCCAAAGCACATAAGCTAAACATTAAATCGGTAGAAGTATTGGAAGTATATCCTTCAGAAAAAGAATTTGAGTTAGAAACCCCATTGCTGAAATAGTAAATTATTAGAAAAATTACTTACACTAATAAAAAAATACCTATTTTCGCTACCTATATTTATTACGAACAAATTTTTAATTAATTACGATAAAAGAATTATGTTGAATTACAAGAAAATCAACAACATTGCTGGTTGGGTAATGTTTTCGATTGCTACTTTGGTTTACATGCTTACAGTAGAACCTACTGCCAGCTTTTGGGATTGTGGTGAATTTATCGCAGCCTCTTATAAATTAGAAGTTCCTCACCCACCTGGGGCCCCATTATTCTTACTTATCGGACGTATATTCTCTATGTTTGCCGGTGATGTGACACAAGTGGCTTACTGGATAAATTTGGTTTCTGTATTTGCCAGTGGGTTTACCATCCTATTCTTGTTTTGGACCATCACCATTTTAGCCAAAAAACTGGTGGTAAAAGTGGGCGAAGAAATGACTATGGGGCAACTGTTAACCATCATGGGAAGTGGCGCGATTGGTGCCTTGGCTTACACTTTTTCTGACAGCTTTTGGTTTTCAGCAGTAGAAGCAGAGGTGTATGCGATTTCTTCTTTCTTTACCGCCTTTGTTTTTTGGGCAATCTTAAAATGGGAAACCATTGCTGACAATGATGACGCCGACAAATGGTTGATCCTGATTGCTTATGTGATGGGTCTTTCTGTCGGAGCCCACCTTTTGAACTTGGTTACTATCCCTGCATTGGCATTTGTATACTTCTTTAAAAGATTCAAATATTCACCTCTTGGTGCAGGAATAACTTTTGTATCCAGCTTATTTGTCGTGTTATTTATCCTTGAAGGTATCATTCCTGGCTTACCATCTTTGGCCGGAAGCTTCGAAATTAAATTTGTAAATAGTTTTGGTTTGCCTGTTGGTTCAGGTATTATCGTTTTTGCTTTGTTGTTTATCGGTAGTTTGGTTTGGGGGATTCATTATTCTATCAAGAAAAATAAAAGAATGATCAACATGGCTTTAATGGCTTTGGCGTTTGTTTTAATTGGTTATGCTTCTTATGGAATCATTGTAATTCGCTCTCAGTTCAATCCTCCAATGGATGAAAATAATCCTGAAAATGTAATCAGTTTCGTGTCTTATTTAAAGCGTGAGCAATATGGCGACAGGCCATTGTTTTATGGTCCTCAATATACTGCAAGATTGGTAGCTCAAGAAAAAGGTGCGCCATTGTACCGTTTCGACGACAAAACCAGGAAGTATATTGTGTACGACTACAAAATGGTCAATACTTTTGATGCAAAAAATCAAAGTTTAATTCCCCGTATTTGGAGTCGTCAACCGGAGCATATCAGGGCTTACCAACGTAAAATTTCAGGATTTCAACCTGGTGCAAAACCAACCTTTGGGCAAAACTTGGAGTTTATGTTCAAGCACCAATTCGGACAACAATACTTCAGGTATTTTGGCTGGAATTTTATTGGTAAAGAACATGACATTCAGGGAGCAGGTGTATTGTTTCCTTTAGACAGTTCCAAAGATTTACCCGAATCTATTTCTAAAAACAGGGCAAGAAATCAGTTTTTTATGCTGCCTTTGTTGTTAGGTGTTTTTGGTTTGGTATGGCATTATGGTAAAGATGGAAAAACTTTCATCGTAGTGATGTTACTGTTTTTATTGACTGGTTTGGCTTTGTCATTCTACTTAAATCAACCTCCAATTGAACCTCGTGAAAGGGATTATATTTTCACTGGTTCTTATTATGCCTTTGCCATTTGGATAGGCTTTGGTGTGTTGGCACTTTGTGAATGGTTGAAACAAACGCTTAAAAGTGAAACCGTTCGACCGGTGGTTGTTACGATGGTTTCTTTGGTAGTTCCAGGAATTATGCTGGCTGAAGGTTGGAATGACCATGACCGTTCAAACCGTTACCATTCAGTGGATTCTGCAAAAAACCTATTGAATTCCTGTGCACCCAATGCCATCTTGTTTACAGGTGGTGACAACGATACTTTCCCTCTTTGGTACGTGCAGGAAGTTGAAGGTTTTAGAACCGATGTTAGGGTGTGTAATTTGAGTTTGTTGAATACCGATTGGTACATTCACCAAATGACATTACCTGCTTATCAATCAGCACCATTGCCGATTACGATTCCGTTTGAACAATATGTACAAGGAAACAATGACTTTATTTACCCTGCACATTTTGATGGTTTGGTGACGAACCTTGATTTGAATTCGGTGAAAAATGGTGTTGATTTGACGGACTATATTGACTTGGTAGCTTCTAACAACCAATTGGTAAAAGCAGGTTATGGCGAAAGCGAAGTGACTTTTTGCCCTACTGATACTTTTATTTTAAAAGTAAATAAAGCGGCAGTACTTAAAAGTGGCATTGTTCCTAAAGAGATGACTGCCAATGCAGTGGATTATATCAAATGGGGAATTGATTCTAATGGTTTAGAGAAAAAAGATTTGATCATTTTGGATATGATTGCGCATAACCATTGGAAGCGCCCAATTTATTTCTCTACTACATTGAGTCGTAAAGATTTCTTGAACCTGAAACCATACATGCAAATGGAAGGTTTGGCTTATCGTCTGTTGCCAGTGTTTAATCCTGGAGGAGAAGAAGGAAGGGTAGAGTCGAATATTATGTTTAAAAACATGATGACGAAATACTTCTGGAGAGGTCTTGATGATGAGAAAGTTTACTACGATGAAAATTACAGACGTTTCCCAATGAACGTGAGAGAAAGCTTTGGCCGTTTGGCTGAAAAATTATTCGCAGAAGGGAAAACAGCTGAGGCTAAAAAAGTAATCTTGGCTTGTTTGACTAAGATTCCAAACAAAACGATTCCTTATGATTATTCCATGGCGCAATTTATCGGGTTGTTGTTGAAACTGAAAGATGAAAAAGAAGCGGATAACCTGGCGAATATCTTGTCTCAACGCATAGAAGATGAATTGAGGTACATGAGTAAAAATTCGGCCTTGTCGAGTCCTGAAGAATTGAGGTATTA
>CALPQG020000127.1 GCA_943325655.2 Bifidobacterium breve
AAATAGGGCAATCAAAATTGAATATAAAAATAAAGGTAAACCTTTTTTTCTTTTAACAAAAATGAAGTAGCATTATTTACAGGGCAAACGCGTTAAAATAATTGAATAAAATGAAAACATAGCGTTATATATCCGTTAAAATTCACCAAATCCGTATCATCTGCGTGCCATTAATTTATTCTTTTAAAGCATAAATAAAAATTGAACACAGATGGAGCAGATGATGCGGATAAACGCTGATGATGCCTCTTTTTACCTTCTATTAATGCAAATAAAACCACCATTTAAATGCGTTTGCCCTGAAGAAAACAGCAAGTGGTTTGCATGGATAATAAAACGCCACCATTTTGGCGGGTTATAGCGTTAATAAATAAAAAAACAATCCATTGCAATATTATTTTGAACTAGCTCTATGCTATATTCATTCTCTTTTACACCATACGTTGTGATCATTGTTAAGTACACATTTTTCTTGGTTTCAATTTCGGTGTTGAATTCTGCTATTTTATTTTTTAAATTTAAATACATTTTTTTGTCAATTGTGACTGCGGCATTGTAAAATTTTATTTCACATACATTAATGATATTATCTGCCCTGTCTATCAATAGGTCTATCTGAGCATTGTCGTTAAACCAACTGTGATTAGTGGAATATATTGCCTCTATTTTTAAAGCTTTTTTTATTTGATTTACATGCTTTAAACAAACCGTTTCAAACGCAAACCCCGACCAAGTTTTATAAGATTGAGCATTACTTAACTTCAACCAAGTTCCTTCACCTCCATTTTTATTTTTCTCAATAAATTTCAGGTAAAACTTAGAGTATTCGTCAGAAAGACGATATAAAGTAAGTTGCTTTTTATTTTGGTAATAGGTATATTCACTCACAAAACCTGACTCTATCAGTTCTTCAAGTTTTATACTAAAATCACCTCCTGAAGTAATCCCACTACTGATAATTAGTTCTTTTCTTGGTAAACCTTTATTTGATGCCGATAGCGACTTGATTATTTTCATGTGTTTTTCAGAATCATCAAAAAGGGAAGCATAAAGTTGCTTGAATTCCTCATTCAAAATACCATCTTTACTAAAACAAAGCCCATCAATATTTTGCGATACACTTAATCCTTTTTGAAGTTTATCTAAGTAATGCGGAACTCCTCCAATTGCCATATACATTTGTAAGGTATCATAATTGGTATAATTAATTCCTCTGCTTTTTAAAAACAACTTTGTTTCATATAAATTAAATGGTAAAAGTCTTATTTTTCGTGACACTCGATTATGAAGCCCTCCTTTATTCTTGATTATTTTTTGAACCATAAATGAAGCTGCTGAACCACAAATTACTACTACTAAATCATCTCTTTTGGTGCAGTAGTTATTCCAAAAATTTTCAAAGGCCATCAAAAATTTAGATTTTGCCGTTGCAATCCAAGGCAATTCATCTATAAATATTACTTTTTTCTTCTTGTCTTTCTTAAAATCTAAATACTTTTCAAGCACAGTAAACATTTCGAACCAGGAATTTATTATCGGAACAGTTTTTTGGGTTCGCTTCAATATTTCTTTAGAGAAATTTTGAAGCTGGTCCTTCATATTCCCTCCTAATAATCCAGTAACATCAAAAACAATATTATTACTATAACACTCACGAATGAGGAAAGTTTTACCAACTCTTCTTCTTCCATACACTGCAATGAGTTCCGATTTGTTATTATTCAGTGCATCTTTTAAGATTTTAATTTCTGAAATCCTTCCTATTATTTTCGACATACCTAAATTTATAATCCGCCAAAATTATGTTTTTTTGTTTGTTTTGGCAAGTTATAATACTTTAAAAACAAATACTAATGGCGCTAACATTTGTTTCATTGTCAATTAAGCTTAAACATTATTGTTTATTAAGGTACGGGGTACAGGGTACAAGGTACAAAGTACAGGGTACAGGGTACAGGGTACAGGGTACAGGGTACGGGGTACGGGGTACAGGGTACAAAGTACAAGGTACAAGGTACAAAGTACAAAGTACAAGGTACAAGGTACAAAGTACAAAGTACAAGGTACAAAGTACAGGGTACAAAGTACAGGGTACAGGGTACAGAGTAGAAAGTACAGGTTTTACTTAATACTTAATACCTAATACTTAATACTTAATACCTAATACTTAATACCTAATACTTTTTCGCCTTAAATTACTCCACAATTAAAAACTCCGTACGCCTGTTTTGTTTACGACCGTCTTCAGTATCGTTTGAGGCGATACTGTTTGAACTTCCGTATCCTTTAAAAGTTAACCTGGCTGCAGCCACCCCATTGGTCACCAAATAATTTACCACATTTTTGGCCCTGTTTTGAGACAACAATTGATTGGCTTTTTCATCACCCCTATTGTCTGTATGTCCTGAAATTTCAATTTTCAATGCCACATGTTCCTTCAACATTTTCACCAAACGGTCCAATTCTTCCATAGATTCCGGCCTCAAAAAGTCTTTGGCGGTATCAAAAAAGATATTGTTCAGGATAATTTTAGAACCCGTTTTCACATTCAACATCTTCACGTTATTGACCATCTCTTTGAAACCAGCATTGGAATCCAATTGGATGTTTTGGGACTGGAACAAATGTCCGTCTTTTTCAATCGTAATGTTATAATTCACTCCTGCTGGCAAAGAAAGCATGTATTTACCTGTTTTGCTGTTGGATTTTAAATTCGCAACCACTTCCCTCGTTTGGTTATTGACCACGGTGATTTTAGCATCGATTGGTGCACCACCGATTTCTTCTTCAATTTTCCCTTTTAACAAAACCAAGGCTGGCGTTTTTGGTGGAATGGGCATCCTTACCATATACAAATCTTGTTTCCCAAACCCACCATCTTTTTCAGAAGAGAAAAAACCAATTTTACCATCTGCTGCCAAGGTAAAGTAAATGTCATCTCCTACAGAATTGATTGGTGAACCTAAATTTTCTGGCGCGGACCAGCCTTGAGGTCCTTTGACGGAACGGAAAATATCATAACCACCCATAGAACTGTGGCCTTTAGAACTAAAATACAAGGTTTTGCCATCATCATGAATGAAAGGCGATTCTTCATCGTATTCTGAATTGATATTAGAGCTCATTTTAACAGGTTTCGACCATTGCCCTGAAGAGCCTTTTGAGCAAGTCAAGATGTCTTTGTTACTTCCTAAATTCCTCACAAAATACATCTTTTTGCCATCTGCCGAAACCGATACAGAAGACTCAAAAAATTCGGTATTAAATGGTGCTGGATTTGGCGTCCCCCAACGGTCTCCATCCAATTCAGAGATGAAAATATCTCCGCCATTTTGACCTTTATAAATGTACATGGTTTGGCCATCTTTTGACAAACCAATACAGGCATCATGTCCTTCAGAATTCAATGGACCTCCCATATTCGTGGGCGAATCCCATGAACCGCCTTTGTTATCGCATTGGTAAATGTCTTCAAAATAGATGCCGTCAACTTCTAATTTTCCTCCTTTGGAATCAGGTCTGCGGCCCGTGAAGTACATGGTCTGGAAATCAGAAGTAATATGAGGATAATATTCCGGCAATTGTGTGTTGACTTTATCTCCCAAATTTGAAATCATATATGGTTGTGGAGCAGCCAAATATTTCTTGGCATACGTACATTCTCCCGTTACTTTTGAAATTTCTTTTTTATTGATATTGTTTGGATCTGACTTTAAATAATATTCTAAGGCTTCGTCAAATTTCAGGTTAATATGGTAGGCCCTTCCGATGTTCAAATACATTTCAAGTGGAACAGGTTTCGTATTAGCCTCCGCTTCCAGCAAATATTTTAAAGCCTTACCTTTATAGGTTGATTTCAAATAAGCCAAACCAATTTTATAATTCAATGCGCCATTTTTGGGATTGATGGCATAAGCCTGCTCAAAAAATTCCAATGATTCGGCATACCGACCATCATTAAAAAACTTCTCTCCTTTTTGGATAAACTTCTCTTCTGTTTGTGCTGACAACAAAACACTTACAAACAATCCTGCAATAAATAAAACAATCGTTTTCATAATGGTTGGGATTAAAAGTTTACAGTTTACAATTTTCGGTTTACAGTTTACAGTTTTTTTAAAACTGTAAACCGATAACTATAAACTTCTTACCGTAACCTGTCAGCCGAATTCACTAATTTTTCATCTCTACGGATAAACCTTGAAGAAATCATATTAAGAATCATGGCTACTGCTGGCATAAAGAAACCTAAACCAAATTTGGCCGAAACATTTGATGTCAGCATGGTACTGGCTTCAAATTGCACACAGTACCACATAGACCCAAGTACGCCCATAATGATCAAAGAGTTTACGATGCCCAGTAATAATTGTAAGGTACGTTTTTTAAATTGTAAAATGGAATAGCCCGCAATGCAAGCAGCGGCGAATGCCAAACCACCAATCAACACCAATGGTTTTTCTGTGGTTCCTGTTTTCAATTCTGACTTAATAGCAAAGGCGGTAAGGGTAACGCTTTCTTTTGTTTCAATATTTTTTTTATTCCAAATAGGAACGAACATTAGGGTAATCATACTGATGACAACTCCTGCCAATAAAATGGATTGCATTCTTTGAATCATGGTACTACTTGTTTAATAGTCTAATTTGAAGGAGCAAATTAACACTTTTTAATTATTTATGGTAATAAGTAAAGTAGGATTTCTCAAGACTAAACCAATTTCAGGTTCCGACTTTTTTCTTACTATAGTATTTTCAAAGTATTCATGCCACGACAATAAAAGTCGGGGCATGAATCAAATCAGACTTATGCTAGACATATTCATGCCACGACAAAAAAGTCGGGGCATGAATCAACGGTTAGCATTTAAATGGGCAATAAATCCTTCTATAGCCTCTTTTACGATATCATGTACTTCAACAAAATCACGCATTTCGCCATAATAAGGATCAGGGACATCGGCATGACTTTGAGTGCTATCAAATTGTCGCATCATCATTACTTTGGCTTTGGGATTACTTACTTCTGAATACAAGAGGTTGATATCCAAAAGATTATTTTTATCCATGGCAAAAATATAATCAAATTGCTCAAAATCACTGGTAGAAATTTGTCGTCCGAGATGCGGTAAAGAAATCCCCTTGTCTGCCAAAACCTTTAATGTTCTCCTGTCTGCCCGTGAACCAATATGGTAATTGGCCGTGCCTGCAGAATCGCAGTCGAATTGATGAGACAAACCTTTTTTCTCTATCAGGTCACGAAAAACTCCTTCAGCCATAGTCGACCTACAGATATTCCCCAAACACACAAATAAAATTTTGATTTTCATTTTCAATCCTTTTTCACAAGCCAAACTATTAAAATTCTTCCCCTTTCAAAGTGGTATAAAAAATGAATTCAAAAATTTACCTGCATAAAAAGTGCGCGCAAAGAGACTCGAACTCTCATACCTTACGGAACCACCCCCTCAAGATGGCGTGTCTACCAATTTCACCATGCGCGCATTTTATTATTGGAAAACAAAAATAAACAATAATTTGGCAGGAACAAGATTCTAATTGGATACTTTATTTAAAAAAATAATTAATCTTTTTGAAATGGAATAAATAAACTTAGTTTTGTTTACAAACAATTGTTCTACCTTAATTTCCAATAAATATGAAAAAATACTTCACCACAATATTTATCCTGGCTGTAGCCACCACGAATATTTTCGCTCAACATACGCTTGCTCCATTGCCTTACGCTTATGATGCCTTGGAACCTTACATAGACAAAACCACCATGGAAATTCACCATGACAAACACCATGCAGCATACGTAAACAATTTGAATGCAGCCATCAAAGGCACTGACATGGAAAAATTATCTTTGGAAGCGTTGTTTAAAAACATCTCTAAATACCCAATGGTGGTAAGAAACAATGCAGGTGGCCATTGGAACCACAGTTTGTTTTGGCAATTCATGACCTCACACGACAAAAGTGGTGCGCCAAGTGAGAAATTGCTTACTGCTATTGTAAAAGATTTTGGTTCTTTGGATAAATTCAAGGAACAATTTAACGATGCGGCAGCCAAACGTTTTGGGTCTGGTTGGGCTTGGTTAATTGTAAACAATGGAAAATTAAGCATCATTTCAACACCAAACCAAGACAATCCTTTGATGGATATTGCAGAAGTAAAAGGCACTCCAGTATTGATGTTAGACGTATGGGAACATGCCTATTACCTCAAATACCAAAACAGAAGAACAGAATACATCAAGGCTTTTTGGGAAGTAGTAAACTGGAACGAAGTATCACAAAGATTTGAAGCAAGTTTGAAATAGGTACAGAGTACAGAGTACAGGGTACAGGGTACAGGGTACAGGGTACAGGGTACAGAGTACAGAGTACAGGGTAGAGAGTACAGGGTAGAGAGTAGGGAGTACAGAGTAGAGAGTAGAGAGTATGATCGCAGTGATACAGAGGGTTTCAGAAGCAAGTGTGTCTATTGACCATAAAATTAAATCGTCGATTGGTAACGGGCTATTCATTTTATTGGGAATTGGGCATGAGGATGACCATGAAGACCTTGTTTGGTTAATCAACAAAATAACCAAAATGAGAATATTTAGTGATCATGAAGGCAAAATGAATTTAGCGCTTGGTGATGTGGGTGGAAGTGCTTTGGTAGTAAGCCAGTTTACTTTGCTGGCAAGTACAAAAAAAGGAAACAGGCCGTCTTTTACCAATGCAGCAATGCCTGATAAAGCGATTCCATTATACGAAAGCTTCCTTCAATTATTAAGTGCCGAGATGGGCAAAGAGGTACAGTCAGGAACCTTTGGTGCTGACATGCAAGTAGCGCTTTGCAATGACGGCCCGGTAACCATTGTATTGGACAGTAAAAACAAAATATAAGACAAACCATGACCATAAAAAACCTACAACTCACCGTTGACCAATGGATCAAAGAAAATGGCGTTCGTTATTTCAATGAACTCACCAACATGGCCATATTGACAGAAGAGGTAGGTGAAGTGGCAAGGATCATTTCCAGGAAATACGGCGAACAATCATTCAAAGAAAGTGACAAAGACAAAGACCTTGGAATGGAACTCGCCGATGTGCTTTTTGTAGTGGTTTGTTTGGCGAATCAAAC
>CALPQG020000128.1 GCA_943325655.2 Bifidobacterium breve
GAACGCGAAATCCGCGGATGATGTGGAATAATACCATTGCTGAGCCATAAATAAGTCTGTTTTAAACAGTATTAAAATTCCGATTTCACTTAATGATCCAGATATCAAATGATTTCTTTTATTGATTATGTAATGGATTGTAAGAAGAAGTTATTTAGTGATTTGCTTTATTAAACTCACTGAATTTAAGTGTGTTAATTTAGCAAAAGCGAGGTGCTAATAGTTGGATTGCAATCGTTGTAGGAGTAATACTTAAATTTATAATTATGAAAGACTTTAAACTTTTTAACAGCAAAAAAATAGGTAATCTAGCATTGAAGAATGCGGTGGTCATGGCTCCGATGACCCGTTGTAGGGCAATAGGAAATGTGCCGAATGACCTGATGCTACAATATTATGAGCAACGCGCTGAAGCCGGACTGATAATAACAGAAGGAACATCACCTTCTCCAAATGGATTAGGGTATGCAAGAATTCCTGGTATTTACAATACAGCACAAGTAGCAGGATGGAGAAAAATTACCAATGCAGTGCATTCCAAAGGCGCTAAAATGGTGGTACAGCTGATGCACACCGGCCGCATTAGTCATATCAAAAATATGCCCGAAGGCGCAAAAATAATTTGTCCTTCTGCGGTGAAACCAGCAGGTCAAATGTGGACGGATGCATTACAAATGCAGGATTTTGATACCCCTAAAGCGATGACCTCAGGAGAAATTGAAAATGCAAAAAATGAATATGAGCGTGCAGCAAAAAATGCTGTAGAGGCAGGTTTTGACGGTATTGAATTGCATGCAGCCAATGGTTATTTGTTAGAGCAATTTATTTCACCTGTGAGTAATTTGCGCACAGACAATTATGGAGGTAGCATAGAAAATCGTTGTCGGTTTGTGCTTGAAGTTGCAGAAGCGGCAGCAAACACTATTGGAAAAGAAAAAATAGGAATACGATTGTCACCTTACGGCGTGGCGAGTGATATGCCTCATTATCCTGAGATTGATGCTACTTATGATTATTTGTCGAAGCAACTAAATGCTTTGGGGATTGCCTACATACATGTAGTTGATCATAGTGCAATGGGCGCTCCTGCAGTTCCGATAACAATGAAACAAACCATTAGAAATAATTTTAAAAATACGGTTATACTTTGCGGCGGTTTTAACAAACAAACTGCTGAGGAAGTACTGGAAAGTGGCTTAGCGGACCTTGTTGCTTTTGGAAGACCATTTATTAATAATCCTGATTTGGTAAATAGAATGCAACATGATTTGCCTTTGTCAACAGCAATCAATATGGATTTATTCTATAGCGCTGATGAAAAGGGATACACCGATTATCCAGTTTATCAGCCAAAAACCCATGAACGTGTGGCTTAGAATTGGGGATACTTGTAGGATGCTATCTGTGTAACCCTGGAGAGAAACTCATGGTTTATTAACCTGTTTCAATCCAAAGAAAGGTGTAGCAATTATTCGGTTGAGTTGTCAGGGCAAACGCATTCAAATAATTGATTAAATTGCCAATGTAGGGTTTATATATTCGTGAAAATCCGCCCTATCTGCATAGTCTGCGTTCCTATTTTTTATTTTTTAATGAATAAATAAAAGTTGGACACAGATTGAGCCGATTAACGCGGATTAATTATCGGAATATCTTCTATTATTTCAAATAAAACTGCACTTTTAATGCGTTTGCACTAGTGGAGTAGTTACCGAAATATAAAATTCAAAACTTGTTCTTTAGCATTTTTTTAGTAGGAGATAGTTTTTTTCTTTATTCAAATACTACGAATGTATTACACATAATATAGTAGCCCTATTCATTCAAAAGGACACTCTTCTTTTTTGAATGGATAGTTTTTTAGGATATAATTTTTCGTGTCAATGGATTGAAAATATGAAGTGATAGCAAATAGGGATGGGTAAATATAAAGTATGACTTTTGACAGCTTAATTCTTATACTTTTATGCTAGTATTGGTGGTGAATTATTTGGTTCAGAAGAAATATTAACCAATGGAATATAAAGATTATTATAAAGTGTTAGGTGTCGGTAAAAAAGCGACTCAAGGCGAAATTAAGAAAGCTTTTCGGGCTTTGGCAGTGAAATATCATCCGGATAAAAATCCAGATGACAAAACTGCGAAAGAACAGTTTATATTGGTCAATGAAGCCAATGAAGTATTGAGTGATCCTAAAAAAAGAAAAGAGTACGATGAATTAGGAAATAATTGGCAACAAAACCAACAGTATAGAAGACAACAATCTGCTGCTAATGATCGTCGACAGTATGCGGGAAATCCTAATGCTTCTAATTTTTCAAGTTTTTTCGAACAGTTCTTTGGCGGAGATGCAGGTTTTTCAGGGACACAAGGCAATTATAAAGGTGGTGATTTAGAAACCGAAATGGAAATCAGTTTGGAAGAAGCTTTTGTGGGAACAAACCGTGTGATTCAGCTGGAAAATGAAAAAATTAGGATTACCACAAAACCTGGAGTATACCAGGGTCAGGTACTTAAAATTAAAAACAAAGGAATAAAAGGGAGTTCTGAAAACTACAATGGAGATTTGTTTGTGAAAATTAAAATTCATCCACATCCTAAATATGTTCGAAAAGAAAACGACCTGTATTATGAACACGTGGTAGATTTATATACCGCAGTATTGGGTGGCGAAAGTGTGGTAGACACCCTTTCGGGACAAGTGAAAATTAAAATTGAAGCAGGAACCCAAAACGGCAAAACCATACGCTTAAAAGGCAAAGGAATGCCCATGCATGATAAACCGCTATTGTTTGGTGATATGTATGTGCAATTGCATGTGCTGATTCCTACAAAATTAAAACAAGAGCAACGTGAAATGTTTGAAAAATTACAGCAATTAGGTTAATTGCTGTTTAATGATAGTTTGTGTTTTGATTTTTAATGTTTTATGTGGTTTTTAGTTGGTGTAATGCAAGTGTATTTTTATTGTTAAGCTAAAAGGAATTCAGGTATGAAAATTTATAAAAAAATAGGGGTTTGGATGGATCATGCCATCGCACATTTAATTGCACTTGAAGATGAAACTGCAACCATGAGTGATATCACTTCTTCCTTCACGCATGAAGAAAGGATGGCCATTTTGGCAAAAAGTGAATTTATGCTGAACAACAAAGAACGTCAGTTACTTCACCAGTATTATACTCAGATAGGCGATGTAATCAAAAAATATGATAAGGTAATTCTTTTTGGGCCTACGGATGCAAAACTGGAATTGTATAACTTTTTAAAAACAGACCATCACTTTGATAAAATAAATATAGCCATAGAAGATGCCGACAAAATGACCTCTAAGCAGCGAGAGGTTTATGTTAAATTTTTTTTTAAAGAACCAAAAATCTAAACTTGAATTTTTAGGAACACGACTGTCATAATTAGTTTTTTGTAGATGGGTTACAAAAATAATAAAGTTAATTGTTTCAAAGTGCTTTAAATCATTTGTTTAATTGGTTTTTCTCCTCGTGTTATTAGGAGGAATACAGTTATTGTGGGTTTGTTGCAAATTGTTTTGCTGGAGGGTATTAGTGATTGGAGTGCTGTTTTGAACAAAGCGTTCAACGCAATTGCACCAATCCCAAATACAGTTTTTAAAATAGTTTACAATCTAAAAAAAAATATCATGGGAAATTTACTTTATATACTTGCAGTTATTCTGGTAATAGGCTGGTTAATTGGTTTTATTGGTTACAATGTTGGTGGAATTATTCACATTTTGTTAGTTATAGCATTGATATCTGTGATATTGAGAGTGATACAGGGGAACAAAATAGTTTGATAACATAAAGCCATGAATACACAGGACGTTGAAATAAAAACAAAGTGGATCCTAGACACTGGTCATAGTCAAGTTAATTTCAAAGTGAAATACATGAACCTTACCTTTTTGTCAGGGAGGTTTAATGAGTTTGACGCCTGTATTTATACTACAGGAAACGATTTGTTGACTGCTGAAATTGATTTTTGGATAAATTCAGCATCAATAGATACAGGGAATGAAAATAGGGACAAACACTTGAAAGGACCTGATTTTTTAGATGCTGAAAAATTTAAAGAAATTAATTTTACTGCAAATACAATCACGTATGGAAATGTTGGGATTATGTACGAATTGTATGGAGAACTCACCTTAAAGGGTATATCGAAAAAAATTAAATTAGAAGTCGAATTTGACGGAATTTTGAAAGATTCCTGGGGAAATACGAAAGCTTTTTTGAGGATAAAAACAAAAATCAACCGCAAAAATTGGGAAATCAACTGGAACGTAACCAGAGATAGTGGTAGCGGAATTGTGAGTAACGAAGTGTGGCTGGAATCAGAATTGGTATTGATAAAGTATTATGGTGCAGCTCCACTCAATAAGAAATAATTGAATAGTATAAAGTGTTTTAGATTCATTGTAAATGAAAAATTTGACGTAAAAACAAATTGTAAACACTTTATATACAGTTGATTTAATTAAAAGAGAGTTCAATTGGCTATTTTAAAATAGCATATTTTGAAAGAATGGCTTTTGGCCAGGTTTTAAAATGAATTTGAAAGTGATAGAAGACGCAATTTAAAGTTAAACTGTTTTTGGAAGTGGAAAATATGTAAGTAAGAGCAATAATTTTGTAACAGGCTTCGTGAGATTTTTACCACCTTTGAGATAAAGGAAACAGCTTTAGAATAAGTTTTTTCAGCATTAAGTTCAAAAAAAATGTCGAATAATAAACAATAAACAAAATGGAAAATTTAAATAACAGCGGAAAATTAATTGGTGCCTTATTGTTAGGTGCCGCAATTGGTGGAGTTTTAGGAGTGCTATTCGCTCCCGATAAAGGAAGTGAAACCCGAAAAAAAATTATTGGGAAATCAGATGACCTTACAGATGCGATCAAAGACAAGTTCAACGCACTGGTAGATAATTTTAAAAGTGAAGTCGATATGGTAAAAGACAAAGCGAATGAGTTGGTCGAAAACGGAATTGCAAAAGCAGAAAAGTTTAAAAGTAATTAACTGGTTGATAATCATATTTCAAGTAAAGTTAATGCGGGGATTGTTTTGTGACGATTGCAGCGATTAAAAAATATAATTATGGAAAGCATTTTTGGTAATATTGGGCCACTGTTTCAACGCATAGAGCAGTATAGCAATACCCGATTGGAAATATTGAAGTATAAGACCATTGAAAAAATGTCGTACTTATTGTCCGGATATATTTCTCGTTTTGTACTATTGACCACGGTACTTGTTTTTGTGTTGACGCTAAACGTTGGCGTGTCACTTTGGTTAGGGGAATTACTTGGGAAAATTTACGCTGGTTTTTTAGTTGTAGCTGCCATTTATGGCGTGTTGGTGGTTGTTTTAATGCTGATACATACCCGGCTAAAAAATCGAATTAACGATACTATTATTTCACAAATGCTTAATTAATGACCATGGGAAGTATTAACAACCTTGCAGATTTAAAGGCTGCCATTCAAACTCTAGAAAACAGAGAAACAGTAGAATTACTGCTGTTGAAAGAAGAATTCCTCATCACAATTGATGCAATAAAGCCACTCAATGTGATTAAATCTTCGATTTCAGAAATGACTTCTTCTCCAGATTTTAAAAATAAATTTGTGGGAACTACTTTAGGATTAACCGTTGGCTATCTTTCTAAAACATTATTATTTGGTCCAACTTATAATCCAATAAAACAACTTATTGGTGATTATCTGGAATTGGGGATTGCAAATATTGTATCAAAAAATCAGGGTGCTTTGAAGTCAGTCGCTGGTAGTGTGTGGAGTTTTTTTACTAAAAAGAAAAAAAATACCCCAGAAAATTGTTCAGAACGTCCCAGTTGATTTGTCATTTTTAATCCGCTTTCCGATAAATTATTGCAAATAATTTGTGCAAACACAAAGAATGGGTCCATTTGGGAGTATGTTTTATGAAATTAAAATAAGCCTTTTCATGTACAACTATTTAAAATAGTTAATGACTTTACAAGTATATTCTTGATTTAATTATTTAAACTTTAACCTTAAAATTATGAAACCAAATATCGGAATTTCAGAAAAGCATTTATCTGATAGTGCCCAATTGCTTTCTATCATCTTAGCAGATGAAATGACTTTGTATATCAAAACCAGAAAATTCCATTGGAATGTGGCAGGTGAAAGCTTTATGGAACTGCACAAATTATTTCAAAGCCAGTATACTGAATTAGAAGAAACCATTGATTTGGTGGCCGAACGTATCAATAAACTTGGTGTCAAGACAATTGGCACGATGAAGGAATTTTTAGACCTTACGAGAATAAAAGAATCTCCTGATAAATACCCCTCTCAAAAAGACATGATCAAAGAATTGTTGTCTGACCATGAAACTGTAATTGTTGCATTAAGAAAGGATATTGTTATCAGCGATGAACAAAACAAAGATGCCGGAACCATGGATTTTATCACTGGAATTATGGAACAACATGAAACTACTGCTTGGGTGTTAAGGAGGTATTTGTCATAGTGCTCAACATGAACGGAAACCGGACCTGTATTTTCTACGCATATTGTCAAGTGAAATAACCGCTTAAATTTTAGGTGGTTATTTTTATTTTATGACAATGAATTTATGCCATAAAATTGAAAATACTTTAATATCTCTTTCTGATTAAAACCCAAAATTCAAAACTCTTATTATCTTTGTAATCCACAACGACAATATGATGAGCAATCCTTGGAAAACCTTAGCCACAAAACACATCTACGATAACCCGTGGATCAGTGTGAGGGAAGATAAAGTAATTAACCCGAGCGGAGGCGATGGAATTTATGGCGTGGTGAGTTTTAAATACAGGGCAATAGGTGTGATTCCTATTGATGAGCAAGGATTTACTTATTTGGTTGGTCAGCACAGGTATTCATTAGATGAATACAGTTGGGAAATTCCAATGGGTGGCGGACCCAAAAATGAATTGCCTATTGAAGCTGCCAAAAGAGAGCTGAAAGAAGAAACAGGATTTACGGCTGAAAAGTGGGAAGAAATTGCTAAAATACATACTTCAAACTCTGTAACTGACGAAGAAGGTTATATCTTTGTAGCTGAAAACCTTACCGCCGGTGCCACCGAATTTGA
>CALPQG020000129.1 GCA_943325655.2 Bifidobacterium breve
CCCCCCCCCATAAAGCACTGAAAATCAGTGTACTAAATGCGGTTTTTAAGAATTGTTTTTTCATAGTGATGAATGGTTTTTGATTTTTTTTGTTAGGGTTATATGTTAATCAAACAAACTTAAACTTTATTTTCTTATTTTCAAAATTACAAGAAGAATAGGTGTGGTACAGGGTACAGGGTACAGAGTACAGGGTATTAAGTACAGAGTATTAAGTATTAAGTACAAAGTACTGGGTACAGGGTACAGGGTACAGGGTATTAAGTACAGAGTACAGGGTACAGAGTACAGGGTATTAAGTACAAAGTACAAAGTATTAAGTATTAAGTACAAGTACAGGGTACAGGGTACAGGGTACAGGGTATTAAGTACAAGGTATTAAGTACAAAGTACAGGGTACAAAGTACTAGGTAACCAAGGCGTTAAGTTAAATAATTTTGATACTTTAAAATCCGTGAAAATCTGCTTAATCCGCCAAATCTGTGTTCAATTTTGTTTTTTATACTTTGTCAAAGAATAGAACTCCAGAAACCTTTCATGGACAAATTTACATCATTCACCCAAAATGAATTTAACATTTAGCTTCTCATTTTAAATGTAACTGTTAAATTGCCAATTCAAAATTGACATCCGAAAAAAAACAAATAATATGCAAATCTCAGAAGAAACCATAGAGAAAATATTGGACCTGTTGTATGACAGCGATGAGGCCAAAGCCAATGCCATCATGGAACAAATGGGCAAAAACCAGCCTGTAATTCTCTCTTATATCATGCAAATGGCGGAAGAATTAGAGAAAACAGAAGAGCGTGAAACCTTATTATTCTTAGCCGTATTGGTATGGAAATCATTCCACGAAACCTTTGGCGATTTACCTGAAGTAGGCGAAGAAGCCTTAAAAAAAGCGGAAGATGATCTTTTCCTAAAAATGGAAATGTTAGAAAAAACAAAAGATGCCGATGCGGTAGTAGCTGATGAAAAACAACCTGTGCTGATGGGTTTTATTGCAGGTGAAGTATTTGCAGACAAAGCCGAAAGCCTTAGTCCGGAAGAACACAAATCAGTGGCGGTACACCTCACTTCTTTGCAAGTAATTACAGATACGTTGCAAAGCGTTGCATTTTAAATTTTGAATTTTAAATTTTGAATGAAACATGCAACTTCATCTTCAATTTTAAATTTTGAATTTTAAATGTTAAATGAAACATGCAATTTCTTCTTCAATTTTGAATTTTGATTTGAAAATTCAACATTAAAAATTCAACATTAATTATAACGTTTTTTGAATTCAAAATTCAACATTAAAAATTCAACATTACAATGAAATACCTTCCTATCAATGCGGCATTATTTACCCTGAATAGAAAAAACTTAGCGGCGCAATTGCCCCCTAAAGCCATTGCGGTATTTAATTCTAACGACATCATGCCGACCAATGCGGATGGAAGTATGGGTTTCAGGCAAAACAATGACCTGTTCTATTTAAGTGGCATAGACCAAGAAGAAAGCATATTGGTCATATTTCCATCAGCCAAAGATCCGAAATTCAGGGAGGTATTGTTCATCAAAGAAACCAGTGAATTGATGGCGGTTTGGGAAGGTCATAAATTCACTAAAAAAGAAGCACAAGAAATTTCAGGCATTGCTACGATTATATGGACTAAAGATTTTGACAATATATTGCCAAGTTTGGTTTTTGAAGCAACAACCATCTATTTAAATACCAACGAACATGTTAGGTCAGGCAATGAAGTAGCAACCAGGGATGCGAGGTTTATCAAAGCATGTCAGCAAAAATACCCGCTGCATCAATATGGTCGTCTAGCGCCTATCATGCAACAATTAAGGGCGATTAAATCTGAATGGGAAATAGGCTTGATGCAAGAAGCATGTAACATTACCGAAAAAGCCTTTAGGCGTATCCTTGGTTTTGTGAAGCCCAATGTGTGGGAATTTGAGATCGAAGCCGAATTGATGCACGAAATTTTGCGCAACAGAAGTACAGGCCCTGCTTATCACCCCATCATTGCCTCGGGTGCCAATGCTTGTATTTTGCATTATGTAGAAAACAACCAGCAATGCAAAGACGGCGATTTGATTTTGTTAGACTTGGGGGCTGAATACGCCAATTATGCATCCGACATGAGCAGAACCATTCCGGTCAATGGCAAATTTTCGCCACGCCAAAAAGCGGTTTACAACGCTGTATTAAGGGTAATGAAACAAGCGGTGAACATGTTGGTGGTAGGCAATACGCTGGAAAAATACCATCAAGAAGTGGGTAAATTGATGCAAGAAGAAATGATTCAATTGAATTTATTGGACCGCAAAGAAGTGGAAAATCAAGATGAAAAAAATCCGCTTTACAAAAAGTACTTCATGCATGGCACCTCTCATTTTTTAGGCCTCGACACCCATGATGTGGGCGACCGTCAACGTGCTTTCGAAGCGGGTATGGTGTTCACTTGCGAGCCAGGCATTTACATCAAAGAAGAAGGATTAGGCATCAGGATTGAGAACAATTATTTAATCACAAACAGCCAAGCCATTGATCTCATGAAAAACATCCCTATTGAGGCAGAAGAAATTGAAGCATTGATGAAAAAATAAGTTGACTTTCACGCCTAGCCTGTTGTTTTCACCTGACACCGCTTCTAAAACGGCTAATTTTCTATGGAGGAAATGCTACAATTAAAAACCCCCAAACTCAAGAACAGGTACTTTTGTAACATCTTTACAGTACCTCATCTTCTCTACCCACAGAAAACCATCTAAAGCCAAATATCATATTGATTTATACCATAGTATAGGTGGCATGCTTGTTAAAAATGGAGTTTTTAGCCTCCTTCCGAAAAAACCACTCACTCACACCATCATTTCCATCACGTCACTTTTAAAACTATCCACCCAAAGTTGGTACATTTCCCCTGAAGGATGCAAACCATCTACAGCAAGTAAGTTTGGGAAACCTAAACCCTGGCGTGAAAGACCCGTGATGTTAAAGAATTTTACTCCATGCATTTGTGCGCACGCTTTACAAATACCATTGTATAAATTGATCTCTTGGCTGATTTTCAATTGATGCGCTTGCCCAAAAGGCGTATAGCCATAATCAGGAATGGACACTACAAATACTTTATGCGCATTTCCTTTTGCCAAATGAATCGCCATACCTAGCAATCGGGTAAACTCCGTTTTAAATACCTCAATATCCAATCCTCTGTACTGGTTATTGACACCTACCAACAAAGACACCAAATCAAAAGTAGCAGGCAAATTAGCTACTTCAAGAGCTTGCTCCAATTCATTGGTAGTCCAACCTGTTTGAGCAACAATGGATGGCGCTAAAGCAATATTTTCTTGTTTGAATACTTTTGCCAATAAATATGGAAACGATTGTGCTTGATCCACCGCTTCACCACAAGTATAGGAATCGCCCAAAGCAAGATAAGAATATGGTGGTTTAATATTTTCCATAAATGTGATTTTGCTCAACCAAATTTAAAATTCAAAATTTAACATTCAAAATTACCTAAATTAGTTTTCTCACAGACAATCACCACCAAACTACTGTCTATCAAAGTAGTGAAAAACAAGTAAACCTCTCCCCCATCTTTGATATTGGTCATTTTTCTAAGTTCGGCCGTGGAATAAGGAAAATTTCTAGTAGTAATATTTGCCTTAGCAGGTAAAGCTAGTTTTTTGAGTTGATTTTTAGAAAAAGGCAACACTGAATTCACTTTAAATTTACGTCCTGGAAAATCGTTTCTCAGCGATTCGGACGTGTATAGATGTGAATTTGGATGCAGTTTGTGTAATTCAAAAGTATGCGCCACAGATTTAAACGCGCCTGATTTTAATATTGCAGCATTGGGTTCATATAAAAAATCCAAAGGAGTGCCATAAGCCACTTCAACAAATGTTTCTTCACTTTTCTGAAAAGTAAACACCTCCGTATTGTCATTGTTTTTCAAATTGACCGCCTGAATTTCAACGGGTTTAACCCAATCTTTCTGAAGTAAAAAAAGCAATTCTTTGCATTCATTCTCTACCGCAACCACAAACACTTTACACAGATGTGACAAACTTTTTTTCGCCAAATCTATGTCCAGTAAAGGAGAACATTTCAGTAAAATCTGGTTTGTTTTTGTCCAAAGCAAAGGCAATATTTCTTCGATATTGGGTTCACAATCGGCCAGGCGAAATACTTTTTGAGTTTCTTTTCTCCTCGCCGGATCGAGGTAAATGCAATCGTAATGCAGGGTTGATTTTGACAAATATGCTACGCCATCCTCATTGATCACCTGCACATTGTCACAACCCAATGCTTTAAAATTATGCCTTGCAAGTTGGGATAAATGGGCCTGTTGTTCTAAATAATAGACCGTTTCAAATTGTTTGGAAAAGGCCCAGTCGTCTACCCCAAAACCACCTGTTAAATCTATAAAATTCTTTCCGGAGACCAAACTTGCTTTAAAAATAGCAGTCAATTCCGAAGAACATTGTTCCATAGAAATCCTTGCCGGGAAAACCACATGTGAAGCAGCGAACCAATGTGGAAGTTTGAATTTGGCTTTTTGTCGGCCTTCTAATTGTTCGGCCAACAAGGCCACCTGAGAATGTGCCTGATTTTTCAGTAAAAACTGATAAACATCTTGAGATGGATTGACCAATAATAGCCTTTGTACCTCTTCTGACAGTACAAGTTGGATATAAGTCATACTATCCATTGATCAACGAGGCACAGTTTTGTATAAAACGGAACCAACAATTACGAACAAAACATTCGGAATCCAGGCGCCAATGAGCGGAGATAAAGAGCCTGCATTGGCGACACTTCTGCTCATAATTACCAATAAGATGTAAATAAACGCCAATACGAAACCTATTGAAATCTGTAAGGCAGCACCTCCCCTAGCCTTTCTGGCTGACATAATTACCCCGATAATGGTCAAAATAACGATGGCAAAAGGATACGAATACCGTTCATATTTTTCAATCAAAAACACCTCAATATTTTCAGCCCCACGCATTTGAAGTTTGTCAATATGTTTGTTCAATTCCGTCAATGTCATGGTTTCATGAATCATGTACTGACTTTCAAAATCTTTGGGAGACAAATCAATGGCCGTATCAAGACGTTCTCCTTTTCTTACCAGCTCTTTTTCTCCAACAAAAGTCCTGTACGTATAATCATTCAAGGTCCATTTTTTGATAGAATCATTCCAGGTAATATTTTCGGAATTCACTTTCCCAAGTAATTGATTTCCTTCTATATGCTCTAGAGAAAATTGATAGCCCGTATTATTCGTATTGTTGTAACTTTCTAAATACACATAAGCATCAGGACCAATTTTAATATGCACATTACGAGCGTCATAATAAAACTGATTTTTGATATACTTGTTTTCAAAGTCAATTCTATGCTTGTTTGAAAGTGGAATAATCCAGGCACACAAAGCAAAAATCCCCACACCGATAATGCATGAACTCAAAAAATAAGGGAACAATAACCTTTTAAAGCTCATACCACTGTTCAACATCGCGATAATTTCGGTATCGGCAGCAAGTCTGGCAGTCACAAAAACGGTGGCAATAAAAACCGTCAAAGGGCTAATCATATTCGCCATATAAGGAATAAAATAAATGTAGTAATGGGTAAAAATAAAACCAAAAGTCAACTTGTGTTTCATAAAATCTTCATTTTTCTCCACATAATCAATCGCGCAAACAATTGTAATCAGCGTGAGCACCACGAAGAAAAAGGTAATCAATAATTTTTTGGTAATGTATCTGTCTAATATCTTCATTATGGTGTTGAAAATAGTATGCTGTTTGGATGGGTAAATAAAATCCCGTTTTACAAATATAGGTTGATTTGGTTAAATTAATAGTGCTTAAGTATAAATTAGCACTCGATTAAACCATATTCATCATTATAGCCTTTGTTGCATTTGAGACACCATTTTATTTTTCCATGGTGTAAATGTTCCCGCCTGAATTTGAATTCTGGCTTCGCCAACCAGCCATAAATAAAACGACAAATTATGTATCGAGGCAATTTGAGCACCCAAAATTTCTTTGGCATGCATTAAATGTCTCAAAAATGATTTGGAATAATTGCTACTTGCATAACAAGTTAAGGAAGCATCAATGGGGGAAAAATCATTTTTCCATTTCTCATTCCTGATATTGATAATCCCTTCAGCGGTAAACAACATCCCGTTTCTAGCATTACGCGTAGGCATTACGCAATCAAACATATCTACGCCCAAAGCAATACATTCTAGAATATTCCAGGGAGTTCCTACGCCCATTAAGTAACGTGGTTTATCTGCAGGTAAAATATCACAAACCACTTCCGTCATGGCGTACATTTCTTCTGCTGGTTCGCCCACTGACAAACCGCCAATCGCATTTCCCTCTCTTCCAAATGAAGCAATGGTTTCGGCTGACTTTATCCTTAAATCTTTGAAGGTACTTCCCTGAACAATTGGAAAAAGTACTTGTTTGTAACCATACAAAGAAGACGTTTCATCAAACCTGTCCACGCAGCGTTTCAACCAGCGATGCGTCATATTCAATGACTTACTCGCATACGCATAGTCGCAAGGATAAGGCGTACATTCGTCAAAAGCCATGATAATATCCGCTCCAATTTTACGCTGAATATCCATTACTCCTTCGGGCGTAAACAAATGTTTGGAGCCGTCAATATGAGACTTAAAGGTAACACCTTCTTCTTTGATATTTCTGGTGCCGGACAATGAATACACCTGATAACCACCACTATCAGTCAAAATAGGACCATCCCAAGTATTAAACTTATGCAAACCACCAGCTTGTTGTATGGTATCCAAACCAGGTCTCAAATACAAATGGTAGGTATTTCCTAAAATAATTTGAGCTTGGATGTCTTCTTTTAATTCGCGTTTGTGAACCGCTTTCACCGTACCCGCAGTTCCTACGGGCATAAAAATAGGCGTTTGAATAGCACCGTGCTCCGTATGAATTACACCAGTACGTGCTTTGGACAATTGGTCTTTTTGTTGCAGGTCGAAAAACATGGTAAGTTTTTAATAAATCAATGAAGTAGAATTAAATCAACGG
>CALPQG020000130.1 GCA_943325655.2 Bifidobacterium breve
ACCTGAAACCGACGTAATTTGTTCTGCATTTTGAGAGCCGGTTTTATTTTTCAAATACACATGCTCAAATCCCAATTGCTTTAGGGATTGAACAATGGTGTCTTTTAAATTTTCTATGCCTTTGATCAACACTTGTACTACAGCCACCTGATCGTAGATGTCTACCACCAAACCTGGTAAAAAGTCACCTTCTGCGTGAAATAAACGGTAGCAATTGGTGGTTTCAAAATCAATGATGGCTTTACGGCGCTTATAGGCGTTGTCGAAAAAATGAAACCAATACGCATCGTCGAAGTGTTGCCCTTCGTTTAATTTTCCAAAATGAAATAACCGGCAAGTAATCTGACTTTTATCAGAGAAAAAACCATAACCTAAAATATTGCTTTTAGCATCCACCACTTCCACAATAGAGCCATTTTCAATAGTGGGCATTTTTAAGATACCGCCGGAAAACACCCATGGATGTTTGTTTAACAAGGAACGTTCTCTGGTGGGCTTTAAAGTTAATCGAGGAAAAGACATATTTTCAATGGGTTATTCAACCCAAAAGTAAACAATTATTTGCTGTTTTCCGATGGGATCCTATTTTCAACAGGGCAAACGCATAAAATAATTATGATTAAAAAGCCTCACCCCAACCCTCTCCACAGGAGATGGAGCTAGACTTTAATCACAAATTTGTGATTAATTCATTAATAATCTTCTTGTTTTAAGAAATTAAGGATAAAATTTAACGGGATGTAAAGCCCTTCTCCTTTAGGAGAAGGGTTGGGATGAGGCCTTAATCAGTGAATTTAGTATTATATTGTTTTAATGCGTTTACCCTAATTCAAAAAAATTACCTCACCACCACTTCTACTATCAATCCCGGGCCGTATGTTTCGGCGATGAGTTCCAGCAACCTGGTTCTGGACATAAACAATTGATTTTTTAGCGGTGGGGAATCAATGACTACATACAACACTTTTTTTCTGATATACAAGTCAGTGGTTTTAGATGCTATTAACTTACCCACCAATTCGGTCCAGCTATTGATAATGGTCACTTCAGAAAATTTCTTTTCGAGTTTGTAAGTCCTGAACAAAGCATCTATCACCTCTTTTAAAGAGTTGCTTTCTGCTGACCTTCCGCCATTGCCTTTTTTGGGTGCTTTGTAAAACATATATTTCGTGTTTATTGCGCCTTGATTATCGCAATGACGGTCTTGTTAAACTCATCGTAATCAATGCTGTCATATTGAATCGGCACAATCAGCTCTCCCTTTAAATTGGCAGCGCCAAACTTGCCTTCACTTCCAATTTTCACATAACTGTCGCCGAGCATTGCTACAAATTCATACTTGGTAAATAAAAATTCTCCCAAAGTACTGTTCACCATTCCCCAATGACCGTTCCTTTTCACGGAATAAAATCCCTCTCCTTCGTACTTGATTTCTGAGTACAACAATTTAGTCACTTCTTTGCCATTTTTATCTACAAAGCCCCATTTATTATTTTTAAAAACTGCCCCCAATCCTCCCTGAAAATCCAAGGCGATTTCATAATAAGGCTGTACCCAAATATATTCTGCTTTATCAATATACCCCCATTTTCCCAACAATTTAAAAGCACACATGTCTTCATGGAAATGGCTGATTTCTTCGTACTGGTTTGAAATCCTCAGTTTTCCATTTTTATCAATAAACCCTAATTTCCCCCCATAAGTCATTCGGGCATAACCGTTGGAATACTGTTCCACTTTTTCATACCGTGGTTTTAAAGGCAATACCTGTTTTCCATTTTTATTATACACCGCCCAGGCAGTATCTCCATGAAACAACAACATGTCTTCAATCCAATTTTCTGAAATCGAATCCCTGAAACCAGCCCAAAATGCTATTCCTTTAAAATTTACCAAAGTCTTGATAGAATCCATTTCAGTAAACAACAAAACTGTTGACGCTACTTTTTTAACAGATTGATAACAAGGCGCTAAAATCTGTTCACCCAATTCATTGATCAAACCATATTTATTGTCTTTCAAAAACAATACCGTTTGTGGCCCTAAAACCCCCAATGAATCGTACATGGTTTTGTTGACGATGTCACCATTTTTGTTGATGATAATTTCTTCCCCATCTTTATTCACCACTGCCAAACCGTACGTAAATCCAGCAACTTGTTTGAATTGGAACGGGATAATTTGATCGTCTATCATGTTGAAAAAGCCCCATAAATTGCCTCGTTTCACAGGGAAAATCCCTTCGCTTTGTTTTAAGATATTGGTATGTTTAATTTCCAAAACAGTTCTCCCGGTACTGTCAATAATCCCCCATTTGGGTACCTCCGATACAACCACTTTTACATGACCATAATCATGAATTTCTTTTCCTTTCACCCTCAAATACCCCAAAGTATCGTGTTCAATATAATCGTATTCAGGCTCTAAAAGGTACTTTCCTTTTTTATTGATCAGGCCATATTTACCATTGATTTTCACTACTGAAAAACCATATTGAAATGGCTCAATCTGCGTGTAAGCATTCTTCAACACCACATTTCCTTTGATGTCAATTAATCCAAAATAGCCATTTAAACCAAACACAAACAAATCAGGAGCAGCAGATTTAAAATAATCAAATTCATATTTGGCAAAACCCAAACTGTCTCTGTAAATCGCATAGGCATTAAATTTCTCGACCTTCCAACCATTGTCAACCTTTGCAATTGATTTGTAAACAGGCTCATATATCACTTTTCCTCCTGATTCAACCACCCCCCATTTCCCAAACTTTTCTACTTTAATCTCATTTGGGTTCAACACCACATATTCATCATACAAACATGTATGTGCGATTTTACCTTTGCCATCACAAAACCCCCAATGGTTGCTGTTGTCTTGTAAGGCGAATAAATTGTCATTGAGTTTCACAATTTTCTTATACAAAAAACCAGTAAGTTCTTTCCCAGATTTATCCACCAAACCGAATCTAATTTCTAGTTCTGCAGGTTTAATTTTTTGCATCATGTAATAACCCACAACTGCAATTCCATGACTAAATTGTTGTTCCAATTTGTCATAGCGCATACTTACCACAGGCTTCCCTTTTACATCAAAAAATCCCCAAACACCTTCGGGATGGTAGCCATAAATTTCTATCCCATTGGCTGCAATCAAGCCTTCATTTTCAGGCAAAATTTCATGGTATTTATTCTCTAGAATTATTTTACCTTTGTCAGAAACCATTCCCCATAGGCCATTTTTTAGGGTTTGCACTTGGTTATTGACAAATATTTTTGAATGCAGGGTATCTTGTTTCCAACCAATATACTGAAATGTCGGAGTGACAATTTCTTTCCCGTTTTTATCGATAATTCCCCATAAAGAATCCTTTGCCACCAACGCAAATCCATCGGTAAACAAGGAAGTTTTACTGTAATGCTGTTTGGACAATGGTGTAAAATCAGGTTTTAAAAAATAAGTCCCAGCACTGTCGACTACCTGGTAATAACCTAATGTTGTGGGCACAATTGACAAGTATAAAAATGGCGTCAACAGTTTTCCGGCAGTATCTGCGACGGCCCATTTGCCGTTTTGTTCAATTAAAAATTTATTTTTCACAAAGGTAGTATCGACCCATAAGATTTGATTGTAAAGCGTATCCAACAATACTTTTCCATGCGGAGACAACAATCCTTTTTTTGAATTCTCCACTACAATATAATGGCGATCAAGGTATTGAAACTTCTCAAATCCTTTTTCAAACAAGGTTTCATAACTGTGAGAAGGAATGCTCACAACAGTTGAATCACTCACAAAAACAGAATCCAACCTGAAATATTCTTTTAGGGGAAGATTGGTTTCAGGATCATAAGTCACCACTACGGAATCAATTCCCTTCAATATTTTTTTATAAATGACTGAATCTTTGTATTGAATTTTGGCCCTGATAAAATTCCATTTTTGTGATTCGAAAGACACTTCACGCTCCAGACAAAGGGTAGAATCTTTGAACCAGATGGAATCTCTTTTGATTAAAAAACTGTATTCAGGATGTAAAACGGGGGCAATATGGTGTTTAAAATCATGTGCATCAGCAAACCAAATTTTACTCAGGTAATTGGAATTGAAAAGGATAAAATTAAAACCTTCATTGGTTCTTACACGAGCGTAATTATTTGAAAACGCCCAAGCCCGATCATGGTTATAAGGTTTGATAATCCAAACACTATCATTGTTGGTATATTTATAGCCGTACATTCCTGAAAGAGAATCCAGGTGTGGAATAAGTTGTTGGCCAAATGCATTGGAAAACAATCCCAATAGCATTATAAAAATGTATATATAGCTGTTTTTAATAATTGTCACCGGAGTAATCTATTTTTTCAAAAATAAAAAATAAGAAGCATAAAAGATAATAGAAGGAGTAAAATGATGTGGATTATATTTCAATATTTAAGATTGAAACAAATAGCCACAATAAGCCAAACCATTGGCGACACTGATGAAATTGTCTTCTGATTTGATGGTTACATGTGGGAATTTATTTTTAAACAATTCCTGAATCGCCGTCACCAAAGAAGTTCCTCCTGTTAAAAACAAGGTGTCAATTTCCGCGGGATTGATGTGGTTGTTTTCTAAAAAAGAATTTAAATAAGCATCAATTTTAGACAAATCTTTCTCAATTATCCCATTGTAGGTTTCCAGAGAAATTGCTTCGTCAATGTCAATTCCCAGTTTTTCATATTTAAAATTCACCTCCTTCGCTTTTGACAAAGCAATTTTTGTTTTTTCTATGGATTGAAATATAGAATAACCCAAATTGTTTTCGGTAAGGATAATGAGTTTTTCTAACTTTTCATTCTTATTGGAATAGGTATAATATTTTTGGAGGTCAAGTTTAATTTTAAGTCCATTGTAAAAATTCATTTTTTCCCAAGAACAAATGTTTGTAAAAAACACCAAAGGAACATCCAAAAATTTACCCGGCTGAGATTCATACAACAGTCCACGACCAAAATATGGCGTACCACGATCCCACATAAAAGCAGCGTCAAAACTATCCCCACCGATATAAATACCACCGGTTGCAACGATGTCTTCCCGCCTGTCTTTGGTGTTTGATTTGGCAGGATCCAATTTAATAAAGGTAAAATCTGTCGTTCCACCTCCTAAATCGGCCACCAATACTTTTTCTTTTTGGGTAATGCTTCTTTCGTATAAAAATGCTGCACCAATGGGTTCAAATTGAAATCTTACTTCCGTAAAACCGGTTTGTTCGGCCGCTTGCAATAGCCGTTTTTGAGCCAATTGGTCTTTTAATGTATTGTTGTCGTCAAAAAAAACTGGACGCCCCATGATTACTTTTTCACAGTCAAAACCTACAATTTCATCGGCCTTGGTTTTAAGGTCTTTCAAAATCAAGGTTACCAAATCCGCTGCGGTATATTTTAGGTTATGAATTCGGGTGTCTATAAAACTGGCATTTGAAAGTACACGCTTGATGGATTTCATAAACCGCCCTTTCATTCCTTCAGCAATGTATTGTTCTATCGCCTCATTGCCAATAAAATAACTGATGGGGCTACTCGGATTATAAAATGCAGAGAAGTAAATGATTGAAGGAACTGAGATGGAGGCTATGATTTCATTTTTTTGTTCATCATAAATAGACAAAACAGAATTCGTCGTTCCAAAGTCAATTCCGTAAAGGATATTATTTTTCATTAATTGTAGCTATATTTTTTTACTTGAGGTAAACACAAAACTTAATGTGGAATGATTAAGTGTACTATTTAGTATTTACCCATACAGAAGGCTTCTTTTTCAATTTTAAGCATGCAAAACTACCACTTAATTTTTGATACACTAACTAAATCACCTCAATAAACTGTTTTTTGTTTTCATTCATTCCCTAAAAACAGCACATTCAATATTCAGGCTAAAAATTAATGTAAAAATTCTACCGTATTCAACTGTAATTAGCCCATCAGAACACACTTTAATTCTACTAAAAACAAATCTTAACCATATAATACTACTCATTTTAACCATTAAAAATAATTAGTATTAAAAAAACATATTTAATTTGTATACTTATCAGTCTTAATAAATATACATTTGTACTATGAAACTAGCAACGGTACTTTTGGCATTCTACTTTTTGGTGACGGGATTCATTCCGCGTGCCGACTATGCCGAATTGGTTAAACTGCCTTCCTTGTTGGAACATTATGAATTTCATATTACCCATGAAAAAAAAGACATTTCATTTTTAGCATTTTTAAGCATGCATTATAACCATTCTTCTCAAGAGGAAGAGGACAAAAATCATGAAGACCTTCCATTTCATCACCACGAGCATTGTGCCGGAGGAATATTAATGTTTTATATCACTCATTTAAATGTATCCTTTATAAAAATTCCCGCAACGGATTTCTTTTTTATTTTCCCACAAATCAAAACTTTTATAGGCTCTTATTTTGGCAACATTTGGCAACCGCCTTGTATTGTTTAATTTACTCTTTGTTCTCAAGTAATCGTTTCACGAGTTATCCATTTAAATGGAGATACTCTTTTTATAAAACTGATTACCACACCAACTTATTTAACAAAACGAGTTAACTGAAAACCGTTAACTGAAAACTATTAAACTCCAAAAAGAGTGGACAAAATCATTCATTTCTCTATACACAATAAACTCATTGTAGGTTTATGTGTACTTGGGTTAATTGTTTGGGGAACCTATTCTCTGACCAGATTACCTATCGATGCTGTACCAGATATTACCAATAATCAAGTACAGGTAATTACCGTTAGTCCTTCACTTTCAGCACAGGAACTGGAACGTTTGGTTACATTCCCAATTGAATTGGGCGTAGCCAATATTCCAGGTATCAAAGAAGTAAGGTCGATTTCTCGTTTTGGATTGTCTGTGGTAACCATCGTTTTCAATGACGGAATTGATGTGTATTGGGCGCGTCAACAAGTTACAGAACACATGGCAGAAGTACTTATCGCTTTGCCCAAAGGAATTGGAACGCCTCAATTGGCTCCTGTCACTACTGGTTTAGGGGAAATTTACCAATACACCATTCGAC
>CALPQG020000131.1 GCA_943325655.2 Bifidobacterium breve
CAATTTCCTTCATGCTAGGCAATAAAAAAATGCCTTCATTTTACTGAAAGCATTTAAAATATTGCTAACGGTTTTTTAATTTTTATTCGTGAAAAGGACTTCTTCCACTCAAAATATCAATCATATTGATCAACTCTTTGTTGATAGGTTTTTTCTTGGTAATGGTGGTTTCAAAATCAGTAAAAACCAAATTCCTATTAATGATACCTGCCATCACATTTGTTTTCCCAGCCAATAAACCTTCCACAGCACCAATTCCAACTCGACTTGCCAACACCCTGTCAGAAGCCGTTGGAGAACCACCACGTTGGATATGACCCAAAGTAGTTACTTTTGAATCTAAATTAGGAAGTGCTTTTTTAACTTTTTTAGCAATTTCAATCGCATTGCCTTCCACTTCACCTTCAGCTACGATAATTACGTGAGAAGATTTAGTGTGTTCGTGGTTATAACTTAATTTAGCCACGATGTCTTTGATAGAAACTTTCTTTTCAGGCATAATTGCCATCTCTGCACCACCACCAATTGCAGACCTTACAGCAATATAACCGGTGTCACGACCCATTACTTCAATAAAAAATATACGGTCGTGGGCATCAGCAGTATCTCTAATTTTATCTATTGCTTCCAAAGCGGTATTGACAGCAGTGTCATAACCAATTGTAAAATCTGTACCATACAAATCGTTGTCAATGGTGCCAGGAGCACCAATAATTGGAATACCAAATTCTTCATAGAATAATTTAGCTCCAGTAAATGTACCGTTTCCACCTATTGCAACAATTCCTTCAATGCCTTCTTTTTTGATTTGTTCGTAGGCTTTCTTCCTGCCTTCTGGAGTTCTGAATTCTAAGCTTCTTGCAGACTTTAAAATTGTTCCTCCTTTTTGAATAATGTTGGAAACAGCTTTACCATCCAAAGTGATAAAACTTCCGTTGATCATTCCATCATATCCCTTAAATATTCCGACACACTCAACATTGTAATAAATACAACTTCTAACTACCGCCCTGATACAAGCATTCATGCCTGGAGCATCACCACCTGAAGTGAAAACAGCTATTTTTTTCATTATTTCTTAAAATCTCTGTTAAATAAAGTATCAATTTTAGGGAAAAAATTTTTACTTTGAAACAATTTCACCTAAGAAAGAAAGAATAGTTTGCAAGCAAAAGATTAAAACACTGAATATGAAAGAAATAAGAATGGTTGATCTTTTGGGGCAATATTCAAAAATAAAGGAAAAGTTGGACTATGCGATGCAGGATGTCATAGAAAATGCTGTTTTTATCAATGGGCCACAAGTAGGACTTTTTGCAAATGAATTGGCTGATTTTTTACATGTCAAACATGTGATTCCATGTGCCAATGGAACCGATGCTTTGCAAATTGCACTGATGGCTTTGGACTTACCCCGCGGTGCAGAAATCATCGTACCAACCTTCAATTATGTAGCTACTGCTGAAGTTATTGCTTTGTTAGGTTTCAAACCCATTTTTATTGATTCCTCTGTAGACAATTACAATTTATTGATTGGAGCTATCGAAGCAGCCATCACTGAAAATACCCGCGCAATAATGCCCGTGCATATTTTTGGTCAATGTGTGGACATGTTGACCGTTTTAAAAATTGCTCAAAAATACAACCTGTATGTCATTGAAGATGCTGCACAAGCCATTGGCAGTAAATGTTTCTTTCCTGATGGAACAGAACGCTTTGCAGGTACGATTGGGCATATTGGAACTACTTCATTTTTCCCTTCTAAAAACTTGGGATGCATGGGTGATGGTGGAGCAATATTTACCAACGACGATGCTTTTGCAAAAAAAATAAAAGCCATTGCCAATCACGGGCAAAGCACAAAATACAATTACGATGAAATAGGTGTAAATTCAAGGCTAGACACCCTTCAGGCGGCAATTCTTCGCGTAAAATTAACCAACCTTAGCACCTACAATCAGTCAAGAATTGATGCAGCCAGTTTTTACACCCAATTTTTAGAAGCATATCCTTTTATTGAAACACCTCGTACTGCACATTGGACTTCACACGTATTTCATCAATATACACTTCAGGTAGACGCAAATCAACGGGATGGACTAAAAAAATTCTTAGAGACAAAAAATATTCCGACCATGATTTATTATCCATTGCCATTGCATTTGCACAAAGCATATCAATATTTGGGCTATAAAGAAGGCGATTTTCCAAACGCAGAAAATATTTCTAAAAAAGTAATCTCATTACCTATGCATACTGAATTGGATAATGAGCAATTATTATATATTTGTAATTCTATAATTGAATATTTCAAAAACTAAAACTATTGATAGCATGAAGACAAGCATTATCAAAATCTCCTTAGTAGTGTTGAGCGCTGCTGCAGCACTTCAATCGTGTTCCCCAACGAAACATATTTCTGATTATGTTGTCAATAACAAAATCGAAAAACATGTAACAGATGTTCCTGACACCACCTACTTGAACAGACTTTATAAAGCAAAAGATAGAATTAGCCAAAGTTACCTAGAGGTTTCAAAATACAAAGACAATCAAGGAGAACACATTCTTTTTGCTTCTGATGCTTATCCTTCTTGTGGCTACAGTGGCGATGTGTATGGTAAAATCAAATACCATATCATGACCATTGAACGTGCAAAACAAATCCGTAATTATTGTCAATCGGTAGAAGATTGGGAAAAGTTTTATCCACTTGAATCAGGAAAACCTAAATTAGACCAAACTGAAATCAACTATAAAATTTCTGACGATGTATTTATCTCTTTTATTGTTTCTTACCAATATGAAGTGGTCAACAAAGAAGATGGTGGACAACAAGGGCGTAAAAATGCTTTTATTGATGAAATGGATTTGTGGATTGATGGAAGAAGACACAGGGTTCACATTGATTTGTTTGTAAAATCGTTACAAGGACTAGGAGATTTATAATTTTAGTTACAAGTTATCAAGTTATCAAGTTTACGGTTTTCAAGTTTAAAAACAAACACGATAACCGTAAACTTGACAACCTTAAACTGAAAATACATGTCAGCTAAAATTAAATTTGTAATCATTGGTTGTGGACATATTGGAAAACGTCACGCCCTCATGGTTGAACGCAATCCTGAAGCACAACTGGTTGGAATGGTTGATGTGAACGAAGACTTGAAACCTGACATTGAAGCTACTTTTAAGGTACCATTTTTTAATAATATAGCAGCATTATTTGCATCAAACCTTGCGATAGATGTCATCAATATTTGCACCCCCAATAATGAACATGCACCACAATCAATTCTTGCTTTAAAACATGGCTGTCATGTGGTATGTGAAAAACCTATGGCACTTTCAAAGCAGGAATGCGATGAGGTCATCAACACTTCTTTACAAGCATCAAAACATGTTTTTTGTGTAATGCAAAACAGGTACAGTCCGCCTTCTGTTTGGCTCAAGGAAATGATTACTCAGGGAATTTTGGGGAATATTTACATGGTTCAGATCAACTGTTACTGGAACAGGGACGACAGGTATTACAAACCAGGAAGCTGGAAAGGAAACCAACAAATCGACGGAGGTACATTGTTTACCCAATTCAGCCATTTTATAGATATTATGTATTGGTTGTTTGGTGACATCAGCAACATCACAGCAAAATTCAATGATTTTAACCATCAAAAATTAACCGAATTTGAAGATTCAGGAATTGTATCTTTTGATTTTGTAAATGGAGGAATGGGCTCCATCAATTATTCTACAGCGGTATGGGATACCAATCTTGAAAGCAGCATTATCATTATTGGCGAAAATGGAAGTGTGAAAGTTGGAGGACAATACATGAATGAAGTGAGGTACTGTCATATTAAAGATTACGTGATGCCTGCATTGGCGGAAGGAAGTCCAGCGAATGATTATGGTTTTTATAAAGGAAGTGCCGCCAACCACCACTTTGTCATCGAAAATGTGGTTGATACCTTGTTGGGTAAAACCACTGCCACTACCAATGTGTTGGAAGGTTCAAAAGTAGTTGAAATTATTGAACGGATTTATAGCTTGAAAACCAACGTTTGAATTTTGAATTGAATTTTTGTTTGAAAAAATTTGAAATTTGAATCCTATTTTTTTACGACAATGTTATGTACGCTGTGTTTTTCAAAAAAAAGACTGAAAACGCAATTGATTAAAGAACTACCCAACTATTTGATAAATGATTGCAACACGTCAATAAAACAGCGCAAATATTCTTACACTTACACAAACGATATTCAACATCAAAAATTCTAAATAAAACTATTACACACCATTCAACAGCATTAGTATCAAACCACTTTTCACCTCACAGCAGCCCTTTTCAGTCTATCATTCATGGCCAAACCTAAGCCTGTTTCAGGCAAAAGCTTTTCTAAAACAATCACCTCAAGATCCATGGCATCTAATTTTCTAAGGAAGGCAAACAAATTTTTCGCGGCTTCTTCCAGGTTTTCAGATGGTGACAAGATCATTTTATTTTCAATCAGGTAATTTTCATTCCATTTACCAAAATTCAAAACCCCAATTTTTGAAGTTTCATACTGCGAAAGTTCATCTGCAGTTGGTGCAATTAAAAAAATCTTTTTGGGTGAATAATGACTTTTCAACATCCCAGGAGCTTTTGGATTGGAAGACGAATGCGCCGTTACGATTACTTTTCCAACCACCGCCTCAATTCTGTCTACAGACAAACCACCCAATCTATAAATCACAGGTTTCCCATTTTCTAAACCTACAATGGTAGACTCCAAACCCACTTCACAAGCACCGCCATCTAAAATATAAGATACCTCCTCTCCTAACTGCTCCTGTACATGCATTGCCGTAGTTGGACTAATATACCCAAACGGATTGGCACTTGGTGCTGCCAATGGAAAGTCAAGTATAGACAACAAATCCAACGTCAACGGATGGTTAGGAATTCGAACGGCAACTGTATCCATACCAGCGGTTACCAAATCAGGAACAATAGTCTTTCTTTGAAGTAATAATGTTAATGGACCTGGCCAAAAAGCATCCGCAAGTAGTTGTAAAACAGGTGGAATATCCTGTACAAACTGCAATACCTTATCCACTGAATTGCTATGCAAGATTAAAGGATCAAAAAATGGTCTGTTCTTGGCTTTAAAAATTTTCAAGATTGCAGCTGTATCTAATCCATTTCCAGCCAAGCCGTAAACGGTTTCGGTTGGTATAGCCACCAATTCACCTTGCTTCAATACTTGTTCTGCAAATGCAATATCAATCCCAATTTTTGCCATATCCATGTAACTTCCATTTATTATATTTCATTCAAAAATCATGACAATTCATTTTGAATAAATAGGTACTTCATTGATTAGATACCCCGTTGGGTAAAATACAATATGCCATTGCAATATTGAACACAGATGGAACGGATAGAGCATATTTTCGCAGATTCCAACTTTTTAAGCTGCGAAAATTCGCTCAAATCTGCATCATCCATGTTCCATAATTGCCAGTATTGCTGACAATTATTTAATTTCACCCAATAGGTTATTAGATAGCATAGCATTAAACACTATATACCCCTCGTCTTTTACTTTTCACCAGTTAAACTGCTTTGTTAGAATACGCACTCACGGTAAGAACACCTGTTAAAACCAATATGGTACCCATAATTTCAAAAACAGTAATTTGTTCACCCAAGAATATATAAGCCAAAGTAATTGTAGCAATAGGTCCGATACTTCCAATGATGGAGGTTTTACCCGAGCCAATCAAATTGATGGCAGAAGACAATAACAAAGAAGCCAACACGGTGGAAAACAATGCCATTAAAATACTCAAGGCAAAAACTTCCCATGGCAAATTTAATGACTTAAATCCATTCATGACGACACAATGAATAATGACTGCAATAGAAGAAACAATCATGGCATAACAGGTAAATCGTTTTACGCCAAATTTATGGATTAAATTTTCGGAACCAACCAAGTACAAGGCATAAGTGATGGTACTTAAAAAAACGAAGGTGGCACCAAGTACGCCGTTTGGTTTCGAAGTACTCCAGATATCATGGTAAAAAACAAATAAGACGCCAATATAAGTCAACAACAAGGATAGGATTTCTATTTTTTGAATTTTCTTTTTGAAAACAACTGCGCCAATAATCACCACAATGGTAGGATATACAAATACTATCAAGCGCTCTAATCCTGTAGAAATATATTTCAAACCAATAAAATCAAACAAACTAGAAAGGTAATAACCAAGTATACCCATGATTACCAACAAGTAATAATCTTTTGATGATAAATCTGAGGATTTTGCTTCGGTCCTATTTAACCAAGCAATTACAATAAAAAAAGGAAGTGCAAACACCATTCTCAGCATTAATGCGGTATATACATCTACCTCATATTGGTATACCAATTTCACCAAAACCGCTTTGGTAGAAAAGCAAATTGCCGCAAGCACCGCAAATATTACCCCAAGGTAGGAATTGAATGACTTTTTGATTGAATGTTGAAATAAATTACCTTCCATAGAGATTCCATTGCAGAATCAAATGTTGTATCCAATTTAATTCTCCCCAAAAGTAAAACATATATGAGAAATATCATTTGATTTAGACCAATCATTTAATTATTTCAGCACCTTAAACACCTAAAATTATGCCTATAACTTACAAATCAATTTTCACTTAGGTGTCTATACCTTTGACAAACTGATTACCTCATTAAATTCAAACCTCCCTTCAATCCTACCTCAATTCTTTCTGTTGAAAAAATCACGCTTCATATTGCTATTTTTCATTAACTTCATTCATGTTAAAGCTCAGGTTACAGCAAAGGATATTTTCACCTCTACCTAAAATTATGGCACTTTAATAGGCTGTGCTACACAAAACGCATCTTGCGATAGAATCTTCGCTTGAAACTATGCCACCATCTATTACCCCCTTTTTTTTCACAAAGGTCAATCCATTTTTATCGATTTGCAAGTTGGGGTTGTTTGGAGGGATACTGTACAATCTAAATTAGTTCGCCAGAGAAAAAAC
>CALPQG020000132.1 GCA_943325655.2 Bifidobacterium breve
CAAAATGTATTAGACTATTTAATATATGTGTTTGGTATTAAATCGGTTATTTAAACCGAGGTTTGCGACCGTTGACAAGGTAATATGGACGATTTTTAAAAGGATCAATATAAATACATAAATTACAGCGAATCTTTTTTATTTAAACATTGTCAATGTGAAAAAGAGATAATTATCAAGTTTTACTTTTAATTTGAATGTCCGTTTATTTACCTAGGGTTGATTCCATCGATAAGAGATGCCTGAAATCACAAGCCTATCAAACAATTTATCTCCAAAATAACGTCTATTAAACTTGTAGCAATATTTGCAATCCGACAATTCACTATAAAAACGGATTGCAAATCCTCCGATAAGGATTCCAGAGTACAAGTTCAATGTCGTTTAGTTAACAAATCTTGTTATTTTTAAATCTGTGAAAATTCGCTTAATCCGCCAAATCTGTGTCCAATTTTGTTTTTATTCTTTGTCAAAGAATAATACCGCAAGTGCGGGATGGAACACTGATGGAGCGGATTGGACAGATTTAAGCGGATTTAATCCTTAACTAAACGACTTTCATCCCATAAGCCCCCAAAAGGCATATTAAAAGTTTGGTACAACTGAGTAGAATATTATTAGTGATTTTTCATTAATTGCAATGTCTTTAGTAAAAGCCGTTTTCAAACTGAAGTTTCGAACTCTAACGACATTCTGGTTAGAAGTATAATAGCTCCTTTAAACCAGGAGCTATTATGATTTAAGCATTGGAGGCTCATGACCCCTTGGATTACAAATCTGAAATAGCTGAATACAATGAAAAAGGGCTACACAAATCTTTGAATTTATGTAGCCCAGCTGTTGGTTTTTGAAGGAGATTGTCGCTTAATTTTTCGATTTTCCAAACCTGCTCGGAGGATTATTTCCGGCTTTGTTGTTGTTTCCTGTAGGTTTAGGTCTTGGAGTATTTCTGTTTCCTCCTCTTCCTTGTTGTTTCACCTCTTTTACCGGGTTATGGTCCATCAATGGAAATGGATGCTCACTGATTACGGGTATTTTTTTAGCAATCAGTTTTTCGATGTCTCGTAAATATTCTTTTTCTTCTGCATCACAAAACGAAAATGCTGTTCCTTTGGCACCAGCCCTACCTGTACGGCCAATACGGTGAACATAGGTTTCAGGAATATTGGTCAGTTCGTAATTGATTACATGTTCCAATTCGTCAATGTCAATACCACGAGCGGCAATATCAGTAGCAACCAAAACCCTGGTGGTTTGTGCCTTGAAATTGGTCAATGCACGTTGTCTTGCATTTTGTGTTTTATTGCCGTGAATGGCTTCAGCAGTGATGTTATGGTTGATCAGGGTTTTTACAACTTTGTCGGCGCCATGTTTGGTGCGGGTAAACACCAAAGCAATCTTGATGTTTTTGTCTTTCAACACTTCTACCAACAAGGCATTTTTATTGCCTTTGTCTACAAAATAAACATGTTGTTGGATGATGTCTACTGTTGAAGAAACGGGAGTTACCGATACCTGCGATGGATTGTCAAGAATGCTGCTCGCCAGCTTGATGATTTCAGGAGGCATGGTTGCAGAGAAAAATAGCGATTGTCTTTTCTTTGGAAGCGCAGCCAAAAGTTTTTTGACATCATGTATAAAACCCATGTCCAACATTCTATCTGCTTCATCCAACACGAAAAATTCTACATCTCTCAAAGAAATAAATCCTTGGTTCATCAAATCTAACAACCGGCCTGGAGTAGCAATCAGGATGTCAACACCATTTCTGATGGTATCTACTTGTGGGTTTTGATTTACCCCTCCGAAAATTACGGTGCTTTTTAAACCTGTATATTTTCCATAAGCTTTAAAACTCTCATTGATTTGTATGGCCAACTCTCTGGTGGGTGTTACAATCAAGCTTCTTATTTTTCTTTTTTTGTCATAAGTTTTATTCTCATGCAACAACTGAATGATTGGAATGGCAAATGCGGCTGTTTTACCTGTACCAGTTTGAGCGCAGCCTAACAAATCAATTCCTTTTAAAACAATTGGGATAGATTGGGCTTGAATGGGTGTAGGTGTAGTGTAACCTTCTTCTTCTAAGGCTTTTAAAATTGGTTCACAAATATTTAATGACTGAAATGACATAATTAGGAAATGGATAAGGAGTAAGAATTGAGATCGTGTTTAGACTTCTCAAAAAGTAATTCATGCAAGGTAAGACTTTTTTATTGTCAAAAGAGGAAAATGTATTTTTAAAACAGCGTTTAATACTTGTTTTGTGAATTTCGAATGCCGATGGTGTTTTTTAGGTTAATAAAGCTAAAAGGTGATTTACCAAAGAATTAATACACAAGTATAGTCTTTTTAGTAATTATTTCAATAGTCAGGAAAGAAGTTGTATTGGTAAAAGTATAGTTGAAATAACACTTAATAATCTTAGACGGATACTAAAAACCTTATTCCAACTAATTGGAATGAGGTTTTTAGCGCTTTTCTACGATTTGGTAGTAGTTGAACGATTACCAATTACCCCGCATTTCATACGAGGCTAATATCGTTGAACCCTTCGGGTACACATAACCCGAAGGGTTCAACGATAATAACCAAATGTGCAACCTATGGTTGATTAGCTGTTTGTAAATAGGTATAACAAAAATGAAGTCGTAGAATAGCGCCTGTTTTTTATTGGTTTTGTTGGATGGTTTGTTCAATTACTTTGGCGGCTACTACACCAGTTTGTCTCCATACCACTTTGCCGTTTTTGAAAAGCAAGAGCGTAGGAATACTTTGAATTTTGTATACGCTGGCTATTTGTTGGTTTTTGTCCACATCGATTTTTAGAATGGTGGCTTTGTCGCCGACTTTGCTTTTGACTTCATCCAAAATTGGTTTCATTGTTTTGCAGGGACCGCACCAGGTAGCATAAAAATCTACGAGGGTAGGGGTATTGCTGTTTATTTTTTCGGTGAATGCATTTGCCATAGTTGTAATTATTTAATTTCTTCAAATGATACCTCTTGGGTTTTCTCTTTGTATGTAGATGTTGGTACACTGCATCCATTGGAGCCACAACAACCTGTGTTGGTGATGGCCTGAAACAAAAAGAAAGCAGCAATCAATCCTGAAAATACTTCTTGATTTTGGATGGCTTGATAGGCTATAAATATACCCGCTACCAATCGTATTATCCGCATTAAATGCCAGTTACTGATTAAGGTTTGCATGTTCATTATATTTTGTTTTGTAAGCTTCTCCATGAACCACCATTGTATACGTCCTGATAGCCATTGTTTTTAAGTATGTTTTTGGCCGCAGCACTCCTCATTCCTGAGGCACAGCAGGTAATGATGGTGGTTTTTTTATTGCTGAGTTTGGATAAATTATTACTCAATTGGTCCACTGCAATATTGATTGCTCCTGAAATATGTCCACCGGCAAATTCATTTTTGCTGCGTACGTCAACGATTATAGCGCCTTGTTTTACCAGTTCAGCATAATTGATTTGTGGACCGAATCCGAATATTTTTTTTATGGTATTAAGCATGTATTTGTAGTTTGTATAATGAAATGATACTATTGTTGGTATTGATTGATATCCAACCATGAACCTCCGTTATAACAGGTTATTTCATGTTGAATCAGGAAATTTCTTGCTTGCCCACTACGGTTACCGGATGCACAGCAAACAATAATTGGTTGAGCTAAGTTTTTGATTTCAACCAGTCTTTCTGGAATTTGATGTAATGGAATATTGATTGATTTATCCGCATTTCCTGATTTGTATTCAGCTATCGAACGCACATCAATGATGGTTCCTTGATTCGATTTGATAATTTTTCCTACATCTATAGCATTGATATCCATGTGAAACTTATTTATAGGTTTTGAATTTTACCCAGCATACAACTGGTATAGCTTTTTAATTGAAGTAACAATCCATTTTTTTCTGTGGCTTCAGGATAACCCAGGTCATGTAGTTTTTCGACAATTGCTTCACGAATTTGGCCTTCATAACTAACATTCACGGCGTCATTTTCTACATCAACCGACACGTCTGTTACCCCTTTTATTTTCGATAAATCATTTTTGATGGTAGTAGCACAGCCACTGCATTTCAAGTTCGCGATAATTATTTTTTCAGTAGTCATTTTTCTTTTGTTAAAATATTAACCAATAATCCTCCCAATAATGCCCCATACATGGTACTGTTGACTGGCTTGGAAGTAATGATACATGTGCCGTTTGCACAACCAATGAAATAATAGTAGAGATAACCTAGTATTGCTCCTGCAACAATTCCTGCAAATATAAATTTGTGTTTGATCAGATATCCCAGCATGCTTATTTGAATTATTATTTTGATCAAACAAACTTACGAAGTTAAGTGCCCCATTTCAGTTACAATTGTTACATAGGTTTTTATAGGAACCTTATCGTATCAAATATTGGTAAATGATGGGAAGTATAAAAGAATGAATAATATTTCAGAACATGTTTAAAGTCATATTCTGAAAAATAAACTTGTTTGATAAGCTTCTAAATGATTTTGTATGGGTAAATGTTTTGGGTATTTTTTTATTATTATTTGATATCGCAATTTATTTGGGAGTAATTAAGGTATTTTATGCTGAGCGTTAGAGATTGTCACGATGCTTCGGGATGTTTGATCCCGTTTTTCGCGGGGGAGTGCCGAAAGCTCGGTCCGCCTCGGCGGAAACGCCCTAATTAATTCAATTAATTTTAACTTATCCACATCAAAATAGCTAGAAACTATTAATAATATTGTTTGAGAACAAACAGCATGAAAACATTATTCAACTACAGTTTTGTCTAGCAACAAGGTCTTAAATGCGTCTTCGTTTTCTAAAAAATAAACTTCTATTGGCATATAGAAAACAGGGTAGGTGCTTAATAATTCATTTAAGGCAGGATCAAGTAGTTTGACCATGTCTTTTTCAGTCGTTAAAAAGCATTTGTTCTTTTCAGGAAAACTATTGAATGTTGTTTTCAATTGTTCCAAATCTGAAGTCGTATATTGATGGTGGTCTTTGAAATCAAAAGTTTGTAATAGGTTATATTTGCTTGAAATATAGGTTTTTAATGGCGTAATGTTGGCCAATCCAGCAAATAAAATTACCTGGTCGCAAATGGCAATGTCTTTGTTGATGTCATTGAAAGCAATCGGTTCCCCATATTTTATCCCTGTAAAAAACACCTTTTTATATGGTGCATAAAAATTGATTTTAGAGGTGATTGATCGCATTTCTTCCTTTGAAAGTTGTGCAGGACATTTACTAACTACCACCATGTCGGCCCGATTTGCTCCAGCCCTTGATTCTCTTAACAAACCCATTGGCAATACAAAGTCAGTATAAAAAGGACGGTTATAATCGCTTAATAAAATGTTGCATTGGGGTTTTACTTTACGGTGTTGGTAGGCATCATCTAATAAAATTACTTCTGTGGTAGGTTTTTCAAATACAATACAGGGTACCGCGTAGGCGCGACTTTCACCTACAGCAACAGTAATTTGTTTGCCAAATTTCCTGAAATATTGCATCGGTTCATCCCCAATAGTTTTTGCTGAAGCAGCACTATCAGCTAAAATAAAACCCTTTGTTTTGCGACCATAACCCCGACTCAAAACAGCAACTTCGTGGGTTTTGGAAAATAATTTAATCAAGTATTCTATATGAGGCGTTTTTCCTGTGCCACCGACAGTTAAATTTCCGACAGATACCATTGGAACCTGGAAAGAAAAAGACTTAAAATGACCGATTGTATATAAATAATTACGAATGTCGGTAACCAATTTATACAAAAGGGCAAAAGGACTCAATAAATACTTTAAAATTAACATCTTCAAAATTAGGATAAAGCAAGAATATAAAAGTATTTTTAGGTGATTTTTTATTGTAAAAATTTAAACGCTAATTATTTATGCCCCTGATAGCAAGTTCAAATTACACGGCACCGTTTTTATTGAACAATGGTCATTTACAGACAATTATACCTGCATTGTTTAGAGATACCAATGGCGTTAATTATCGGAGAGAGAGAATTTCTACTCCTGATGATGATTTTATAGATTTAGATTGGTCAACCCAAAATAAGGATACGCAAAAACTGGTAATTCTCACCCATGGATTAGAAGGGAACAGTTCGAGTAAATATTTGTTGGGAATGGTGAGGGCGCTAAACAAAGCTGGTTATGATACACTTTCCTGGAACATGCGCAGTTGTAGCGGAGAAAGTAACAAGCAAGTACGGTTTTACCACAGTGGTGCTATTGACGATTTGGATGTGGTCATTAACCACGCGGCACAAAAGTACGGCGTAATTTACCTGATTGGATTTAGTTTGGGAGGAAATATCACCCTCAATTATTTGGGAAAAGCAGGTGCGAAAATTCAGCAAGCCAATATCCAAAAAGGAATAGCTTTTTCCGTGCCTTGTCATTTGGAGTCTTGTGCCATCAATATGGAAAAAATCAAAAACAAGGTGTATTTGAACCGGTTTTTAAAAAGTTTGAAATTGAAAATGGTGCTCAAAGCGGAATTAAATCCAGGTACTTTATTGGTGGATAACATTGACCAGATCAAAAATTTTGTAGATTTTGATGAAAGGTTTACCGGACCAATTCACGGTTTTGAAGGAGCAAAAGATTATTATTTAAAATGCAGTTCTTTGTATGTTTTGAAAAATATTGCCATTCCAACATTGCTTGTAAATGCTCAGAATGATCCGTTTTTGTCAGTAGAATGTTTTCCTTACAAAGAGTCTATGTCATCGTCGTATTTTCATTTTGAAGCACCTCGTTCAGGAGGGCATTGTGGATTTATCACTTTGGGAAGCTCTACCAATTGGGCAGAGAAAAGGGCGATTGAGTTTTTGGAAACAACGTTTTAGTAGTATTCTTTTTGCTATTCGACTTGCTATTCGACAATTGCATTGTCGAATCCATATCGTAGGATTTGCAATCCGTTTATTGCACCGTTGTTGGAGTTCTTCTCCAACAACATGGTTGACTTATTCGAAAAGTCGAATAGCTTCAAA
>CALPQG020000133.1 GCA_943325655.2 Bifidobacterium breve
AATAATTACTGATAAACCTTACCGGATCAATGGTTTCCTGCGTTGGACCTGCACTAATCAGCACTTTCATTCCGTTTAAGCTTTCAGCATCCGTCCAAAATTGTTTTAAGTAAACAACCAATTCCTCCGGTTCGGCCATTCTTCCCTGACCAATTAAACCACTTGCTAAAGCACCATAATTGGCTTCGATAATATGGTTACCATACGCTTTAAGTTGTGTGCAGTTTTGAATAAATGAAGGATGTTGGTACATGTCTAAATCCATTGCCGGGGCAATAAATACAGGACATTTTGCGGAAAGGTACGTTGCTAAAAGTAGGCTGTCGCATTCTCCATAAGCCATTTTAGCAATGGTATTCGCAGTCGCTGGCGCAATTAAAAAAGCATCAGCCCAAAGTCCTAATTCTACATGACTGTTCCAAACGCCAGTTTCAGCATCCGAAAAATGTGTCAATACAGGATTGCCACTCAAAGTAGCCAGGGTTAAGGGGGTAATAAAAGAAGAGGCAGCGTCGGATAAAATTACCCGAACCTCTGCCTCTTCTTTGATAAGTTCACGAACAAGTATAGCCGCTTTATAGGCAGCGATACTTCCAGTGACACCCAGTAATATTTTTCTACCCTTCAGCATCTTAAAGTCGTCAAATTCTGGAAGGATGTCGTTCATGTTTTTGATAAACAAGCTTGACAACTTTGATACTATTGAGCGTCTACTTCAGGAATTCTGAAAGCTAATTTACCATCTAAAAATTCTTCTAATGCCAAAGCAGAAGGCTTAGGCATTCTTTCATAATATTTAGAGATTTCAATTTGTTCACGGTTTTCGAAAATTTCTTCCAAATTATCTACTGTAGAAGCAAATTCAGCAAGTTTACCACTTAATTCTTCTTTTACTTTCACAGCAATTTGACGTGCTCTTCTTGAAGTTACAACAACTGACTCATAAATATTTCCAGTTGGTTCAACAATTTTGTTGATGTCACGAGTGATAATCGATGGTTGTGCCATTTATATAATTGATTAAGATTTGTTTTTAATTTTTTCTATGTGTTTAACACAATCAGAATAGATATTTTCAGATTGTTTTAAATATTTTGATGAAGGATATTTATCCACCATACTCAGGTAATATTCTACTGCCAATTCAAACCTTCCCAACTTTTTGCGTTCAGTACTGATAAGCGACAATTGGTATTGTGCATCGAGTTTCAAGAAAGCAAATTCTTCATTATGAACTGATTCAGGATATTCCTTTTTAAATATTTCAAATGAAATTACTGCTGCTTTATAATCACTTACTTTGTAATATAACTTACATTGTTCGTAGGTTTTTTTCTCCAATTTGGACCTCAATTCATCCACGATTTTATTGCATTCTTCAGCGAATTTCGTGTAAGGATATTTGGTAAAAAATACTTGTATTTCATCCAATGCTTTATACGTATTGGTTTGATCCAAACTATAAATGGGTGAATCCAAGTACAAAGACTTCACATTCATAAACATTGCTTCTTCCACAAATTCACTTCGAGGAAAAGTTTCAGAAAACCTATTAAAATAATAGGAACTCAAAACATATTGCTTTTGATAATACTGGCAATAGGAATAATAAAGTTGTGTTTTTTCAGCCTCAGCTGTTCCTTTGATCAAAGGAATCAAATCTTCCAACAATACACCAGCCCTGTAATAATCCTTATTCGCGTAATATTCTATTGCTCCGTTGTAACGTTCCTGTACACTGCCTTTCTTTTGCAGTCTTGAAAACTTGCTACATGAAGTAAAAACAAGTAGAAAGAGTACGAATAGATATGTGGTAAATCTCAGGTGCATATTTTATAAGACAGTAAAAATACATTTTTATTTTATAAATCGCAACAATTAAATATCAGGTAAACTATCAAACAATTTATAAAAAATAATACATAACATCCAGTTTCAAAAAACACTGATAATTAATAGTTTTGTTTTGACATAATGAATTAAAGTAATTAGGGCGTCTCCGCCGAGGCGGACCGGGCTTTCGGCACTCGCTTTTTTGCTTTGTTGTCAATCTACTAGGTAAGTACAATCAGCATTGAACAAAGCAAAAAGAGCTCAAACAAAGCCTCAATCCCTGACGCAGGCCGAACACATTTATTTAAATTGAGTATAAAAATAAAATTATAAATCCAGTATTTATTCGTTTCTAATCATTGCTAAACAATGACTTGAACCAGTTGCTTAACCTTGGCATTCTGAAAGCCTCCACACAACCTCTGTCTTGCACTGTTACGAAACAAGTTTTGCCATCTAATCCTCCAAAAGCGATGTTGGAAGGTTTTTTCCCTTTCAAGGTAATTTCACGGATAATCAATCCTTCAGGAGAAATGATTGCCACGGTACCTTTATCATAACGCGTCAAGTACAAATTTCCCATTTTGTCAACACGCATGCCGTCCATTCCAAAATCTCTAAATTTAATCAGCAGCTCTTTTTCTCCCAATGTTCCATTGTGATGAAGTTTAAATTTCCACACGTTATTCAAAACACCGCTCATGTCTTTGGTTTGCTCGGTCACATACAACAATGTTTGGTCAGGATTAAAAGCAATACCATTCGTAGCGGCAAGTTTACTTTCCAAAAGCACCATTTCACCTGATTTCCTGATCAGCCAAATATTACCCTGTTCGCCTTTCCAATTAGGATCTGTGGCATAAAAATCACCATTTGCACGAAGACAAATATCATTTGGTTGGTTAAAATTGTCGTTGTGCACGTACACCGATATTTGCTTGGTAGTCATGTCAACTTTCAGGATGTTATGTTTGGTATAATCGGCCACATACATCATATTGGTTGCAGTATCAATCACAATACTGTTGCCAACACTTCCTTCTGGCAATTCAACAAACAAACTGGCATTTCCAAAATAATCAATGACGCCGATGGTGCCTTCTTTCTGAAAATTCACCACATATAAATAGCCTTTTTTATCAAAAGCCGGACCTTCAATTCCTGCAGTAAATACTTTTTCTGCTGTAAAATCTGAAACCACTTTAAAATTTGGCACCCCATAACGTTGCGCAAAGCTGTGATGCATCAGCCATAAAGAAGCGAAAATAAATAAGACATTTTTTTTCATAGCGATTGATTTTTTTAAAGATTGAAGGTAAAGAATTTAGCATTTCAAATAAACAAAAAAGGAGCGTAAAAATTACAACTCCTTTCAAAAAACATTTCACCAATATAAGCTACACGGTCATGATTTCAACTTCTTTTTTGGCAACCGCTTCATCTATTTTTACAATAAATGCATCGGTTAATTTTTGAACTTTGGCTTCTGCGTCTTTGATGGCATCTTCCGCAGCGCCATCTTTGATTAGTTTTTTAAGGTCTTCATTTACCTCTTTCCTAATACTTCTAATTTTCACCTTTCCGGTTTCCCCTTCCGACTTGGCTTGTTTTGCCAATACCTGACGGCGTTCTTCAGTAAGCATTGGTAAGTTTATCCTAATTGTTTCTCCATCATTTTGTGGATTAAAGCCTAAATTAGAATTGATGATGGCCCTTTCTATATCGCGGATAACTTGTTTTTCCCATGGTTTTACGGCCAATGTACGTCCATCAGGAGTTGTAATTGCTGCCACTTGCTGAATTGGTGTTGGCGTACCATAATAATCTATCATTAAGCCATCAAGCATATTTGACATTGCTTTTCCAGCCCTGATTTTTGAAAGTTCAATACTAAGGTGAATCAACTGTCTTTCCATTGATTCTTTTGCCTCATCAAGATAAATTTGAATTTCTTCCATTTTTTTAGTTGTCAGTTTACAGTTATCGGTTTAGAGTAATGAATTTGTTTAAAAATTAATGCATTAGATTATTTATTCACTCATCACTAAATTAAATCGAAACCAAAGTACCTACTTTATCTCCTTTTAATAGGTTATAAAGATTGCCTGGTTTGTTCATATCAAACACCACTATGGGTAAGTTATTTTCTTTACAAAGCGTAAATGCAGTCATGTCCATTACATTCAATCCTTTATCAAAAACTTCTTGAAAAGAAATCTCTTCATATTTGATTGCTGTTGGGTCTTTTTCAGGATCTGCGGTATAAATACCATCGACACGGGTACCTTTCAATACTACGTCTGCTTCAATTTCAATGGCTCTTAAACTTGCAGCACTGTCGGTAGTGAAATAAGGATTTCCAGTACCGGCGCCAAAAATCACTAACCTTCCTTTTTCAAGGTGTCTGATAGCACGACGGCGGATAAAACTTTCGCAAACTTGTTCCAATTTCAAACCTGACATTAATCGGGTAAACATCCCTGCATTTTCCAATGCCCCTTGCAGTGCCATGCCATTGATTAATGTGGCCAACATGCCCATATAATCCCCTTGCACCCTATCAATTCCCGATGATTCTGCTTGAATACCTCTAAATATATTTCCTCCTCCAATCACTATGGCCACTTGAACTCCCTGATCTGCAACAAGTTTAATTTCTTGTGCATATTGTTTCAACATGTTGGGATCAATACCATACTTTTGACCACCCATTAATGCTTCTCCACTTAATTTTAGAAGTATTCGTTTGTATTTCATAATTGTATTTTTTTATCGGCTCAAACTTGGCAAATATAGTTTTTTGTTTAGAGTTTTCAGTTCTGGGTGAATAGTTTTTTTGTGCGTCACTTTTAGTTGTCGGTTTTCGAGTTGTCAGGTTTTCGAGTTCTTTGATAAGTTATCGGTTTTCATGTTAACTGTTTTCTAATTCATTAAAAGTATTCAGCATAAAATGTAAATTAAGTGAATACTAAACTTGTAAACGGTTAACTGTAAAATTGATAACCGTAAACTTGAAAACTTATTAACTCGGTAACTTCCTAATCCGTAATCCCAAACAAAGCTTTCACCCATTCAAAATTCATGATATCATTGGTCAATGCAAAAACCATGAGCGACAAGAGTAAAATCATCCCGATTTTTTGCGCTGTTTCCAGGAATTTGTCTGAAGGTTTTTTACCCGAAATAATTTCCCAGGAAAGGAACATCACATGTCCACCATCTAAAGCAGGAATAGGCAATAAATTCATAAATGCCAATACCATAGAAAGCATTCCTGTCATCAACCAAAACGCTGGCCAGTTCCAGGTAGATGGATATTGTCCGGCAATACTGAACACGCTACCCACAGAGTTTCTGGCGTCAATTTCTCCAGAAAATATTTTACCAAAAGCTTTGGCTTGGAAAAACACCAAAGAAAATGCCTCTTTGGTTCCGGTCACCATGGATGAACCGAAAGAAGAATAAACGATAGAATCTTTCAAGGTAATTTTAGGCATAAAACCAATTTTACCATCCTTATCTATTTTCACCTGAAGGTCTTCAATGGTTCCATTACGATCCACTTTAACGGCTACGAATTTGTCCTTATGGCTTTTTAAAACATTTTGCAATTCATGAAAATAAGTAATTTTACTGGCGGCGATGTCTATAATTTTATCCCCTTTTTTCAAACCTCCCCTAAAAGCTCCCGTTCCTGTAATCACAGAATCTACTTTGAAAGGTACGGCATAATCAATGAACATTTGCCTGTCTTTTTTACGGCTGTTTTTTGCCAGTTTGTCTACAAAGTTTGCCGGAATTTTGATATCCATAAGCTTACCATTGCGGTCAATGGTATAATAGGCGCCATCTTCTAATAAAATATCCATGCCCACGGCATCAGAAAACAGGCTGATAGGTTTGCCATTTACTTTCAATATTTTATCACCAGTTTGCAGGCCGATTTCTTTACCCATTTCATAGGCAACAATGCCGTATTTGTTCACCTCAGTCATTGGCACCACATGTTGGCCATTGAAATAAGTAATCATGATAAAAATCACCACACCGGTAATTACATTTACAATGATACCACCGAGCATCACGATAAGTCTTTGCCAAGCTGGTTTTGAGCGAAACTCCCAAGGTTGTGGTTCCGCTTTTATGCTTTCCATATCCAGCGATTCATCAATCATTCCAGAGATTTTCACAAAACCTCCAAATGGAATTGCCCCTAAAGCATATTCAGTATCATTTTTTTTGAATGACCAAATGGTTGGGCTAAATCCAATGGAGAATTTTTCAACACGCATTCCAAAAAACTTGGCAGAAAGCATGTGACCTGCTTCATGCAATCCTACTAAAATTAAAAGCGCCAATATCAATTGTGCCCACTGTACCAATACATCCATCGTTTCGAGTTTTCAGGCTAGCACTTGAGGTACTATCCAGGATAATTATTTATTGTATTAATTTAAAATTTTACTTACAAATGTCTTATTGTTATGCGCCAATGCTCTGGTGGCTTCATCGGTCAATATATAATCTTCTAAGGTTGGTTTTGCAATAAAGCTGACTTTTGACATGCAATCTGCAATCAAATCTGACATGCCTAAGAATGAAACTTTATCTTCTAAAAACAGTTTCACAGCAACTTCATTGGCGGCATTCAATATACAAGGCATGTTCCCTCCTTTGTCCAACGCTTCATAAGCCAATTGTAAATTCCTGAAAGTAGTTGTATCCGGAGCTTCAAAACTCAGGTTGGGATAATTCATGAAATCAAATCTTGGGAAATCACCTTTTAAACGGTAAGGAAAACTCAAGGCAAATTGAATCGGAATGCGCATGTCAGGCAAGCCCATTTGCGCTTTGATAGAACCATCTTCAAACTGAACCAAGGAATGTACAATAGACTGAGGATGAACGACTACTTCTATCTGTTTGGGTTTTACCGCAAACAACCATTTGGCTTCAATTACTTCCAATCCTTTGTTCATCAATGACGCAGAATCAATGGTAATTTTTGCCCCCATATCCCAATTTGGATGTTTTAAGGCCTGTGCTTTGGATACTGTTTTTAAGAATTCAATATCTTTTCCCCTGAACGGGCCACCGGAAGCTGTCAAAATTAATTTTTCGATTGGATTGTGAAATTCACCTACCAAACATTGAAAAATTGCAGAATGTTCAGAGTCAACC
>CALPQG020000134.1 GCA_943325655.2 Bifidobacterium breve
GTTGTGAAACCAACACTGGCGATGGAGCAGGTATCTTAATTCAAGTGCCACATGAGTTTTTTGTGGATGAATGTTTAAAATTAGCTATCAAACTTCCTGCTTTTGGTAAGTATGGCGTTGGTATGGTGTTCTTTCCTGCCGATGTCAAGCAGAAGGAGGAATGTAAAACCATTCTCAATAGAAATATTGAAAAGCTAGGCTTCAAATTGCTAGGCTACAGGGTGGTGCCTACGGATGCTGCTCGCGCAGATATTGGCCCTTCTTCTTTAGCGGTGGAACCATCTGTGGAACAAGTATTTATTACCAGCAACGAAGAGCTTTCTTCGGAAGCTTTAGAAAGAAAACTGTATGTATTGAGAAATTATGCTACCAGGTTAATCAACGAATCGGTGAGTAACCTTGGGGGTAATTTTTACTTTACTACTTTATCTTATAAAACAATCGTGTATAAAGGTCAATTGACTACTGGTCAGGTTCGCCCTTATTTCTCCGATTTACACCATGAAAACGTGGTTTCTGCGCTTGCCGTAGTACACTCTCGTTTTTCTACCAATACATTCCCTTCTTGGAAATTGGCGCAGCCCTTCCGTTACATTGCCCACAATGGTGAAATTAACACGGTGAAAGGAAATGTGAACTGGATCAAAGCCCAAGAAACCAATTTCATTTCTCAAAATTTTACCAAAGAAGAAATTGAAATGATATTGCCTGTGTGCGATATCCGTCAATCAGATTCTGCTAACCTCGACAACGTGGTTGAATTACTGACTTTAAGTGGTCGTTCTTTACCTCACGTGATGATGATGTTGGTGCCTGAAGCTTGGGATGGCAATGAGCAAATGACACAAGAGAAAAAAGACTTCTACGAATACCATGCTTCCCTTATGGAGCCTTGGGATGGTCCTGCTTCGATCTCCTTTACGGATGGAAAAATTGTAGGTGCAACCTTGGATAGAAATGGTCTTCGTCCTTCTCGTTATATTGTAACCAACGATGACCGCATTATCATGTCTTCTGAGGCGGGTGTGGTAGATGTTGATCCAGCAACGATCGTTTTCAAAGGTCGTTTACAACCAGGTAAAATGTTTATTGCGGATATCGAACAAGGCCGTATCATTTCTGACGAAGAACTTAAAAACGATATCTGTACCAGACAACCTTATGGTGATTGGTTAAAGAAATATAAAATCAACATTGCGGATTTACCTGAAGCTTCTGCCAATTACAAAGCGTTGGAAGATGATGTGTTGATAAAAAAACAAATGACTTTTGGTTATACTGCGGAAGACCTTAAAGTAATTCTTGCCCCAATGGCAGAAGATGGCAAAGAGCCTATCGGATCGATGGGGATAGATACGCCTTTAGCGATTCTTTCTGACCAAAGTCAACATTTATCTTATTACTTCAAACAGTTATTTGCCCAGGTTACCAATCCTCCAATTGACCCTATCCGTGAAAGAATGGTGATGTCATTGGTCTCTTATATTGGTGGCTCCCAAAACTTATTAGAAGAAACGGCAGAACATTGCCATACCGTTGGTTTAAAACAACCGGTATTGTCAAATAAGGAGTTAGAAAAATTAAGGTATATCGATCACGCCAAATTCCAAACCAAAAAAATTCCGATGGTGTTCAAAGCCGACGGAAACAATGGTTCTTTGGAAAAAGCCTTGACCAAAATATGCCAATATGCCTCTGATGCCATTGAAGACGGCTATGAGATTATCTTGTTGTCTGACAGAGAAATCAGCAGCGATCATGCCCCAATTCCTTCTTTGCTGGCTTGCTCAGCGGTACATCATCATTTGATCCGTAAAGGATTACGTGGTCAGGTAGGTTTAATTGTGGAAGCGGGAGATGTTTGGGAAACCCATCACTTTGCTACTTTGATAGGTTTTGGAGCTTCGGCCATCAATCCTTATATGGCTTTCGAAACGATAGATGCCATGAAACGTCAAGGCTTAATCAAAGCTGATTTGACGATTGAAAAATTGCATTACAACTACATCAAAGCAGTAGGTGAAGGCTTGTTAAAGATATTCTCTAAAATGGGAATTTGTACTTTACAGTCTTATACTGGTGCACAAATATTTGAAGCTTTAGGGATTCATACCTCAGTGATTGATAAATATTTCACAGGTACCATCTCTAGAATTGGTGGTTTAGATTTAGATGGCATTGCCAAAGAATCATTGTTGAGACACCAAATCGCGTATCCAGATGTAGCATTGCCAAATCCTCGTTTGCAGGTAGGTGGTTTTTACCAATGGAAACGTAGAGGAGAGTTTCACTTATTCAATCCCGATTCTATTCATTTGTTGCAACATTCTACCAGAACAGGTGATTATGCAACCTATAAAAAATATGCGAAGGTCATCAACGACCAAACGCGCAAAGCGGCTACCCTTAGAGGTTTATTGACTTTCAAAAAAGGAACACCTGTTCCGATTGAAGAAGTGGAGTCTATGGATGCCATCTTAAAAAGATTTGCTTCTGGTGCGATGTCATTCGGATCTATTTCTCACGAAGCTCACGCTACTTTAGCGATTGCCATGAACCGTATCGGTGCCAAAAGCAATACAGGAGAAGGTGGTGAAGATGAAATGAGGTTTACACCTTTAGAAAACGGTGACTCTATGCGTTCTGCCATTAAGCAGGTAGCATCAGGTCGTTTTGGGGTAACCATCAACTATTTAACCAATGCCGATGAGTTGCAAATCAAAATGGCGCAAGGCGCGAAACCTGGTGAAGGTGGACAATTGCCTGGTCACAAAGTAGATGACTGGATTGGTCGTGTGCGTCACTCTACGCCTGGCGTAGGTTTGATTTCGCCTCCTCCTCACCATGATATCTATTCTATTGAAGATTTAGCGCAACTTATCTCGGATTTGAAAAATGCTAACCGTGCTGCTAGAATCAATGTTAAATTGGTTTCTGAAGCGGGTGTTGGTACTATCGCTGCCGGTGTTGCCAAAGCAAAAGCGGATGTCGTGTTAATTGCTGGTCACGATGGAGGAACAGGGGCTTCACCTTTGTCTTCTATCCGTCACGCAGGTTTACCTTGGGAACTTGGTTTATCAGAAGCACATCAAACTTTAGTAAAAAATAAATTAAGAAGCCGTATTGTTGTTCAAACAGATGGTCAACTTAAAACAGGACGTGACATTGCCATCGCTACGTTATTGGGAGCGGAAGAATGGGGGGTTGCCACTACTGCTTTGGTAGTAGAAGGGTGTATCATGATGCGTAAATGTCACTTAAATACTTGTCCGGTGGGTATCGCTACCCAAGACGAAGAGTTAAGAAAACGTTTTACGGGTAATGCTGATCACATTGTAAATTTCTTCCATTTCTTAGCTACTGAATTAAGAGAAGTAATGGCTGAATTGGGTTTCAGAACCATTAATGAAATGGTAGGTAGAACGGATTTATTAGAAGTTCGTCCTGAAATCGAAAACTGGAAATACAAACACCTTGATTTAAGTAAATTACTTTACAAAGAAGAAGCAGGTCCTGAAGTTGGTTTATACCACCAAGAAGCACAAGACCATGGTTTGGAAGGTGTATTAGACTTTACCTTAATTGAAGTGGCCAAAGCTGCTTTAGAGCAAAAAACTAAAGTAAGTGGTGCTTACCCAATTTGTAACTTAGACAGAACTACAGGTACCATTCTTTCTAACGAAATAGCCAAACGCTATGGCGCGGCGGGTTTACCTGCCGATACCATTCACTTTACATTCAAAGGAACGGCAGGACAATCATTTGGTGCTTTCGGTGCACAAGGCATTAAGCTTGAAATCGAAGGAGAAGCCAATGATTACTTCGGAAAAGGACTTTCTGGTGCTACCTTAATTGTATATCCTGATAAAGCGTCAACCTTCAAAGCCAACGAAAATATCATTATCGGAAACGTAGCCTTCTATGGTGCCACTTCTGGTGAAGCGTATATTCGTGGTATTGCTGGCGAACGTTATTCGGTACGTAACTCTGGTGCTAAAACCGTAGTGGAAGGCGTTGGCGATCACGGATGTGAATACATGACTGGCGGATTAGCGGTGATTCTTGGTGACACAGGACGCAACTTTGCTGCCGGTATGAGTGGTGGTGTGGCGTACGTATACGATCCAAATACATTGTTTGCTGCAAAATGCAACATGGAGATGGTGGACTTAGAAACACTTGATGAGGAAGACAAAGTCGAATTAAAAACGATGCTTCAAAATCACTTGAACTATACGAAATCTGACGTAGCAGATTCCATTTTGAACAACTTTGAAGGAGCACTTAAAAACTTCATCAAAGTAATGCCACGCGATTACAAAGCAGTTTTATTAAAGAAAAAACAACAAAATAAGAAGGAGGCTTTACTGAATGGGTAAACCAACAGGATTCAAAGAATTTACCAGGGAATTGCCTGGTAAAAGAGATCCCAAAACTCGTGTTAATGATTATAAAGAACTTTATGTAGAGTTCTCTGAAGAAAAAGTAACCCAACAAGCTGCGCGTTGCATGGACTGTGGAGTACCTTTTTGCCACAATGGTTGTCCATTGGGTAATATTATTCCAGAATTTAACGATGCGGTGTACCAACAAGATTGGACACAAGCGTACGAAATTTTGTCTTCGACCAATAACTTCCCTGAATTTACGGGAAGAATTTGTCCGGCACCTTGTGAATCAGCTTGTGTATTAGGCATTAACCAACCTGCTGTAGCCATTGAAGAGATAGAAAAAAATATCGCGGAACATGCTTACAACAATGGTTTGGTGAAACCACGTACCAACATTGATCGCACAGGTAAAAAAGTGGCCGTGATTGGTGCTGGCCCTGCGGGATTAGCGACTGCCGATCAATTGAATAAAGCAGGCCATACGGTTACTTTATTTGAAAGAGCAGATGCCCTAGGAGGTTTATTGCGTTATGGTATTCCTGATTTCAAAATGGAAAAATGGGTCATCGACAGAAGAACCCAAATCATGGCGGAAGAAGGAATCGTGTTTAAAACCAATGCACACATTGGGGTAAATGTAAACGTAAGTGATTTACAACGCGATTTTGATGCCATTGTCATGACTGGTGGAAGTACGGTACCAAGAGATTTAAATATCCCTGGCCGTGACTTGAAAGGGGTACATTTTGCGATGGAATTCCTGAGCCAACAAAACAAAAGAATTGCTGACTTACCTGTGGCGCTAGACCATACTGGCACTGCTTATACCCATGGCGAGTTATTGGCGACCGGTAAAAATGTATTTGTGATTGGTGGTGGTGATACTGGCGCAGATTGCGTGGGTACTTCTAACCGTCAAAAAGCAAAATCTATTACACAAATAGAAATTACCATGAAACCTCCTACAGATAGAAGTCCTTCGACACCATGGCCAAACTGGCCGATGATGTTGCGTACGTCTACCTCACATGATGAAGGTTGTGAACGCCAATGGGCCATCAACACCAAAGCATTTGTAGGCGATGAAAATGGTAACCTTACAGGATTGAAAATTGTAGATGTTGTATTTGAAGCACCAAGTGCTCCAGGACAATTCCCTAAAATGAATGAAGTGGCAGGTACTGAAAGAATAGTACCCTGCGAACTGGCTTTATTGGCGGCAGGTTTTTTACACCCACAACCAAAAGGCATGCTCCAAGAATTTGGTGTAGCGCTTGACGAAAGAGGCAATGTAAAAGCCAACAACTACCAAACTTCTGTGCCTAAAGTATTTGCTGCCGGTGACATGAGAAGAGGACAATCTTTGGTAGTTTGGGCCATCTCAGAAGGAAGAGAAGCTGCCAGAGCAGTAGACATTTTCTTGATGGGAAGTTCTAAACTAGAAGCCAAAGACCAATCTTTGGTAGATGTGATGAATGCTTAAGCATATTTGATATATTAATTTGAAAAAAGACCGTTTTGTAGACGGTCTTTTTTTGTGGGTGTATATTCGAGTTTTATACTTAATTTTGAATAAACTTGCGTATATATGCTAGTTACACGCCAATTTAATGAGCAGTAAACTTATATTTGGGCAGACGAGTAAAATTCCTTATTTTTATATAAAATTTAATCGTCATGGTAATTCAAAGGACTGACTCGGAAATTATTATTAGGCTTCCATCGTATGTAGACACGAATGGACTTCAAAGCCTTGTTGACTATTTGACTTATAAAGAAGCTACCGACAAATCTAAAGCAAAACAATCTGACGTCGACAAATTAGCGAAAGACGTAAATAAAGGTTGGTGGTCAGAAAACAGAAGCAAATTCATTAAATGATAGTTATTATTGACACTAATATCATTTTTAGCACTTTATTAAACTCTAATAGTGCAGTTGGAAACTTATTATTTAATTCAGACAGATGTTTCGAATTTTATAGCTGTAGTTATATGCGTTTTGAAATTGATAAGCATTGGGAGAAAATCAAGAAAATTTCAAAACTTAGTGACGAACAATTACAAATCTCTAAACAACAAGTTTTTTCAAAACTCAAATTTATAGACGAAGCTATAATTCCCGAAAGCGTTTGGCTTAAATCAGAAAAGACTGTTAGAAATATTGATCCAGACGACATTGCTTTCGTTGCTTTGACAACTTTCTTGAAAGGCACTTTATGGACAGGAGACAAAGTTTTATATAAAGGACTTACAGAAAGTAAATTCAGAAAAGTAATTAATACTCAAGAACTACTAGAAAAACGAGAGAGGAAATCGAAGAAGAAATAAATCGGCGTGTAACACTGTGCTTAAGCATTCTGCCCTTTTCGCTTCGGTGGACGCTTCGACGCTTTGATTTCGAAGTTAATCCTTTATATTTACTTTGGTGGTGGGCAGCTTGCTCAAGAACCGCAACGTTATGCAAAAAAAATACTAGAAAAACACCTCTCCGGTGCAAGTCTTGAGCTTTTGCAAAGACTTGCACCGGTACAGCTCAGTGCAAGTCTGAAGACTTAAATCATTCCCGCTTCGCTCAAGACTTGATCCAGCGAAGCATAGACTTGAGCTATTGGCGA
>CALPQG020000135.1 GCA_943325655.2 Bifidobacterium breve
AACAATCACATTCTCAGGAGCAACACCATGGTTCTTAAAAGTTTTACCATTTCCCCAGTGATTCCTACCGTACCACCATTTTGTTAAATCTAATTCAGTACCACAAAAATCATCACAAAACACTCCTTTAGGGACATCCTTACAAACATCACACGAGCCAATGGTATCTTCGGTCACATTGCTGTTTTCAGTAATAAATAGTGGTGCATTATTCTTCACTTCACCTACTATACCTGCATCTTTTTCATCATTAAAATACAATTTGGTTGCAGAGGCAACACTTTTGTTCATGCTTATATCATTAGAAGATACTTGTGCAAAAATAGTAGCGGGAAATAATAGCGCTGCAAGAATCATGTTACGCGCTATGTTGTTTTTGTTTGTCATATCACATTCATTTTTAGGAGTTGTACGAATAGCTTTAAATTGTGCCTGTTTTTATTTTGAAACATTTCGAAAGTTTTATACAAGCAAATGTATGTTTATTTAAATGTAAATACAATTTAAAATAAGTTTTTAATAAACATAAAAGTTAAATTGTTTAAAAATAAATTTTAAGTTTATTGTATCATTTCATTTTGTAATTTCGAAAGGTTTTGATAAGCAAAAATAAGTGTATTTTAAGAAACATGCAACAAAAGCAAGGTTAATTTTAAATAAAATATAAAAAACAAATAAAACGAAAGTTTATGAAATCTTTTATTATATTTGTGTTGTTGACACAAAGAAAAATAATTTTCGATAAATATGTAATGAATATGGACAAGTTATCATTGAAACATAAAACACTGAATCAATTTGTAATTGAAGCAGTTAAGAACAATGTTCCTAGTAGAGAATACGGATTGCCTCCATTGATTCATGCCATTAGTGTAGCAGGAAAAATTATCAACAAAGAAATTAGCCGTGCAGGAATGGCCGACATGATGGGTATTTCAGGAAGTGCTAACGTTCATGGAGAAGAAGTAAAAAAACTTGACGAATATGCCCACGATGTATTTGTTGCCGCCTTAACTGTGAGTGGGGAATGCTGTGTAATTGTTTCTGAAGAAAGTGAAGATATTATTGCACTTCAAAATAAAATTGATGACGCCAAATACGTTGTTTTAATAGATCCGATTGATGGCTCTTCCAATGCTGACGTTAATGTTTCTATTGGTACTATTTTTTCCATCTATAAAAGAACTACCACTTCTGGTCCCGGTACCGTTGAAGACTGTCTTCAAAAAGGTTTAGAACAAATCTCTGCTGGTTATATCATTTATGGCAGCTCAACCATTTTTGTGTTGACCACAGGAGATGGCGTACATGGATTTACTTTAGATACTTCGGTAGGAGAGTTTTATTATTCACATCCCTATTTAACTATTCCTTCAATGGGTAAATTTTATTCTATCAATGAAGGCAACTATCAAAAATTTGACATCGGCATCAGAAAATTTATTGATTATTGTCAGGAAGAAAAATCCGTTAGCGACAATCCTTATGTCTCAAGACATATTGGGTCATTAGTAGCAGATTTTCATCGAAACTTAATCAAAGGTGGCGTATTTATTTACCCTGCTTCCACACAACATCCAAATGGAAAACTAAGGTTACTTTATGAATGCAATCCCATGGCATTTTTGATGGAACAGGCTGGTGGCAAAGCAACCAATGGTGTGCAAAGGCTTTTAGAATTAGACGTTACACATATTCATCAATTGTCTCCAATAGTCATAGGATCAGCAGATATGGTTGAAAAAGTAGAACAATTTATCAAAGATTATTCTCCTGTATTAAACCACCACAAAGTATAAAATAGTAAAGTACAAAAATCTACCGTTCAATTAAATTATTTAAATTATGTGTGGAATAGTTGGATATACTGGAAATAAACAAGCATACCCTATAGTAATCAAAGGCTTACAAAGGTTAGAATACCGTGGCTACGACAGCGCAGGTATTGCTTTGCTTGGATCAAGTTTGAAGATTTACAAAAAAAAAGGCAAAGTTAGCGCTCTTGAAAAAGACGTTATAGGAAAAGATTTAGAAGGAAATACGGGCATCGGACATACGCGCTGGGCAACACACGGCGAACCCAACGACGCCAACGCACATCCTCACCAATCTCAAAGTGGCAGACTTGCCATGATCCACAATGGAATTATTGAAAATTATGCTTCCATCAAACAGGAACTCCTCTTAAAAGACTATCACTTTACCAGCGATACCGACACTGAAGTATTGTTAAACTTCATAGAAGATGTTCAATACAACAATGAATGCTCTTTAGAAGAAGCCATCAGAATAGCCCTTAAAAGAGTGGTTGGAGCATACTGCATTTTACTGATTTCCAAAGATGAACCCGAAACCATATACGCAGCCAGAAAAGGAAGTCCATTGGTCATCGGTGTGGGAGATGGTGAATACTTTTTAGCATCAGATGCCTCGCCCATCATTGAATATACCAAAGAAGTGATTTATGTCAATGATTTTGAAATGGCAATAGTGAGGCCGGGAGAATTGATTTTAAAAAACCTTGGCAATGAAAAACAAACCCCCTTCATTACCAAACTTGACATGGAACTTGCGGCCATTGAAAAAGGAGGTTTTGAACATTTTATGTTGAAAGAAATTTACGACCAGCCTGATACCGTATTCGATTGCCAAAGGGGGCGTCTGTTACCAGAAACAGGTCAAATCATCATGAGTGGTATTGATAACAATATGGATATGCTCATCAATGCTCCACGAATTATCATTGTGGCTTGCGGCACCAGCTGGCATGCAGGTTTAATCGCAGAATATTGGATAGAAGAACTGTGCAGAATTCCTGTGGAAGTGGAGTATGCCAGTGAATTCAGGTATAGAAATCCTGTAATCAACAAAGGAGATGTCATTATTGCCATTTCCCAAAGTGGTGAAACAGCGGATACCTTGGTGGCCTTGGAAAACGTAAAAAAACAAGGCGCCTTTATTTTCGGAATTGTAAATGTGGTTGGCAGCAGCATTGCCAGAATGAGCCACGCTGGAGCCTACACACACGCAGGACCAGAAATTGGGGTGGCAAGTACCAAAGCATTTACAGCACAACTTACTGTATTGATGATGATGGCTTTAAAAATTGGCTACGCTAAAAAAACAATCGCCTACGAAAGGTATTACAGTTTGATGGTTGAATTGGTAGCGGTTCCCAATAAAATTAGACAAATCATTAAAAATGTAGCCGGCATTCAAAGAATTGCAAAGAAATACAAAGATGCCAATGACTTTTTATTTTTAGGCAGAGGATATAATTTCCCAATTGCATTGGAAGGAGCCTTGAAATTAAAAGAAGTTTCCTATATTCACGCGGAAGGATATCCGGCAGCAGAAATGAAACACGGACCAATTGCACTTGTAGATGAAACCTTACCTGTAGTTTTTGTAGCGACGAGAGATACTTACTACCAAAAAATTGTAAGTAACGTACAAGAAATCAAAGCACGTAAAGGTAAAATAATTGCCGTGGTTGCAGAAGGAGATGATGTCATTACCCACATAGCAAACGATGTCATTGCGATACCAGATGCGGATGAACTCATTGGGCCATTGTTAAATGTTATTCCTTTGCAATTGTTGAGTTATTATGTTGGTATTGAAAAAGGATTAGATGTTGATAAACCTCGAAACCTGGCAAAAAGTGTAACGGTAGAGTAACGTTTTTAGTGATGAGTGTTTTAGTGATGAGTGTTTAGTGTTGAATGATGAGTAGGATTACTAAAATTAGTGTTGAATGTTTAGTGATGAATGTGTTTTAGTGATGAGTGTTTAGTGATGAATGATGAGTAGGATTACTAAAATTAGTGTTGAATGTTTAGTGATGAATGTGTTTTAGTGATGAATATGTTTTAGTGATGAGTGATGAGTAGGATTACTAAAATTAGTGTTGAATGGTTCGTGATGAATATGTTTTAGTGATGAGTGTTTAGTGATGAATGATGAGTAGGATTACTAAAATTAGTGTTGAATGTTTAGTGATGAATGTGTTTTAGTGATGAGTGTTTAGTGATGAATGATGAGTATGTATACTAAAATTAGTGTTGAATGTTTAGTGATGAATGTGTTTTAGTGTTGAATGTGGTTAGTGATGAATGATGAGTAGGTATTCAACACTAAAAACTCAACACGCAACACTAAAAAAACTTGATAACGGACAACCGTAAACCTGACAACTAATATGAAAGGGAATATAATTAAAAAACATGCGGTATCTACTTTAGGATACGGTTTTGTGAAAGCTGCATTCCTTACCGAAGAACAGGACGAATATTTTTTTCGTAACCTCCAAAATAGAAGCGGAATAGCATACAGGCATTTAAATGCCTACGAAATTGAAGTGCTGGTTCGAAACCGAAACACAAGTGACGACTGGAATAAAATCCTAGTATCTGATGCTTTCACCCCCGAATTGGTTAAAAATTGCAAATTTTACGGTTTGGTAAGAATAGGCAAACTTGAACCTTATTTTTTAGAATTCAGTGACCTCAAAGTACCCGTTGGCTTATACAATTCTACGATTATCAGTTGTGATTTTGGAGACAATGTAGTCGTCGACAATGTTAATTACATGTCACATTATATTGTTGGAAGCGAAGTGATTATTGTAAATGTCAACGAATTGGTGACCACCAATTACGCGAAATTTGGCAATGGCATTTTAAAAGAAGGAGAAAACGAAAGCACCAGGGTTTGGTTAGAAATATGCAACGAAAATGGTGGACGAAGCATTATTCCTTTTATTGGAATGCTGCCAGGAGATGCTTATTTATGGAGCAAATACAGGGATGACCAAGAATTATTAGACAAATTTAAAGCTTTCACCGCTGAGAAATTTGACGCCAAACGTGGGTATTATGGCAAAATTGGTGACAGAACAGTAGTGAAAAATTGCAACATCATCAAGGACGTTTGGATTGGAACAGACGCATACCTCAAAGGAGCCAATAAAATCAAAAATATTACCATCAATTCAAGTCCGGAAGCCAAATCACAAATTGGCGAAGGTTGTGAATTGGTGAATGGTATTATCGAAGAAGGCTGCAGGGTTTTTTATGGTGTCAAAGCTGTTCGTTTTTTTATGGCTTCGCATTCTCAGTTAAAATATGGGGCACGATTGATCAACTCTTATTTAGGAAACAATGCCGTCATCTCTTGTTGTGAAGTATTGAATACCCTTATTTTTCCGGCACATGAACAACACCATAACAATTCATTTTTATGTGCTTCCCTCATTATGGGACAAAGCAATATTGCCGCTGGAGCAACTATAGGTTCAAACCACAACTCCAGAAGTCCTGATGGTGAAATAATTGCTGGCCGTGGTTTTTGGCCAGGCCTATGTGTCAGCTTAAAACACAATTCCAAATTTGCGAGTTTTACCATTATCGCCAAAGGAAATTATCCTGCCGAGCTCGACATACAACTCCCATTCACTTTGGTTTGTAACAATGAAAGCACCGACAGACTCGTATTGGTGCCAGCATATTGGTTTAAGTACAATATGTACGCATTGGCTAGAAACTGCTGGAAATATTTAGACCGAGACAAACGCATTGAAAGGATACAACAGATTGAATACGATTATTTAGCTCCTGACAGTATCAATGAAATGTTTGCCGGATTAAACATTATGGAAGAAAGTGTGGGCAATGCTTATTTGCTCAAATATAATCCTGTCAATGAAACAAGAAAACCTGCAGAAATTGGTAAAGAATTGCTTTGCAATCAAAATCCTTTTGTCGACGAATTGGAAGTGTTGCTTGAAAACCATGAAAATGCTAAACGTAAAGTACAACTCACAAAAGTCTCTCAGGGGTATACAATTTTCAACAAGATGATTGTCTATTATGGCATAAATGAATTGGTGAAATTTTCAAAAACAACTGAATTTACTTCCTTTACTCAACTTGTTTCTGTGTTTTCCAACATGTCAGGAAGAGGCGAATGGCTTAATATTGGCGGACAACTAATTCCTAAAAACAGTGTAAATGAATTGCGAAATAAGATAAGGAGCGGTGAATTAAATGCTTGGGAGGATGTACATGAATTTTATACACATCAGGGAAGTGCTTATTCTGAACAAAAATTATTTCACGCATTTGCTTCCATTTTAGAGCTCAAATCATATAGCTTAAATGCGTTAACTGCAGACATGCTTATTGCGCTAATTGATGAAGCAATACTTACTAAAGAATGGATGACTGCAAACATTTACGAATCCAGGGCGAAAGATTACCACAATCCATTTAGGAAAATGGTTTACGACAATGCGTTGGAAATGGAGGCGGTGATGGGTTCTTTGGAAGACAACTCCTTTATACAACAACAAAGAGAAGAATTCATACAATTTCAATTGGCTTGTAAAACGCTTAAAAACAAATTAGTGTATGTTGACATTGCATAAAAATATTGCAGTGATAACCTTAGGGGCTTGCATTTGCCTTTCCTCTTGTTATTCAAACGAATCAAAAAACGAATCTGAACCAATAAAACATCTTCAGGGAACCTACCAATTGATAGACCTGGAGGCACAGGAAGCTTCTGTGTATAAACCAATGAAAGGAGTTGGCATTTTAAAAATATTTACCAAGGGCCAATGGATTTCTCCTGCCTATTTAGTCAACAATAAAAAAGTGATAAACCTTGCCGGAGGAACCTATACATTTAGCCACAATGAATTGACAGAAACGCTAAACTACCATTCAAAAGACACCATCAATATTGGTTTAGCCACCAAATACAAAGTAATTCTAAAAGGAGACACCATGTACCAATCAGGTGTATTCAAACCAGGAACTCCTGAAGAATGGAAAGTAGAAGAACGTTGGATAAAAATAGATTAAGGTGAACAACAGGGCAAACGCATTAAAATAATCGAAAATAAACACCAAATTAACCGCCTGATTACCATGAATTTAAATTGTTTTTGTGATTAATATT
>CALPQG020000136.1 GCA_943325655.2 Bifidobacterium breve
GCTTAATCCAGCCGAAAAAATGTGGGCGAAATACAAACGAGAGTTTACAATAAATTTTTCACTTCTTTGGACGAAGTTGATGAATTTATTACCAATATAGTTAAGGCAACATGTAAAAAACAAGTAATGAGTATATGTGGATTTAGCTATATTTTTTTTAGATAAAATTTGGTCTATACTATAACAATGTTTGGTGTAAATACAGGCATAATCTTGATTTATGAGTTGCTTTTAAGGTGATGTTTGACATGAGGTAAACATATTTTCATCCATTCGGTATACATTTCTGGATGAAGATTTATGGCTGCTTCCAAATTTTCCAAACTGCAATATTTCCAGGATTGTACTTCTAATAAATTTGGATTAGGAACTAGGTCCGCATTGCCAATATAAACATGGTCAAATTCATGTTCTGTCAAACCGTTTGTGAAACTGGTTTTATAGACAAAACTGAAGGCAAAATGGGTAGTGCATTGTATTCCCATTTCTTCCATTAAACGTCTGGGGATAGCCTTTGCTATTGTTTCGCCTGCTCTTGGATGACTACAACAAGTATTTGTCCATAATCCGGCCGAATGGTATTTTCCGTCGGCCCTTTGCTGTAAAAGCAATTCTCCTTTGGAATTAAAAATAAATACAGAAAATGCCCTGTGCAACAAACCCAGTTGGTGCACCAATAACTTTTCCATGGTTCCCGTTTCCATATCATTTTCATCAACCAGTATTAACGCATCACTTTCCATACAGTATTTTTTTTTCTGTTAATGATAAATGAGTTGATTTTTGAAAATATGAAATAATCATTTGTTTCAAATGCAAATCTTTCATTGTAGGTACAGAAGCCAATAACATTCTTTTGTCATTGACCATTGCTTGGTTATACCCTAATAGGTGGGGTATGTTTGATTGTATGGTGAACCTTAAAAAACAAAGTTCAATGTTCTCTTTGTCCGCTTTTATGGCTTTTTCCAACAATATTTTACCCTCTTTAAAATAAGCATATTTTGTCATTGGATTGAAAGCATGTGAACCCATAATCATTGAAGCACATGCTTTATATCCTGCCAAGGTTTGGTTATTGGTTTCATTATGATTTGCCAATAAGTCAATTAATTTTTTGCAGGAAGATTCGTCTTTTACAGATTTAATAAATAGCTCTCGAACATTTATAATAGAAATTTTATCCGAATATGTCGTTGAATAAGAGAGCAACAAGAAAAGCAGTAAGATTTTCAAATGAGATTCAGTTTGTAGTGCAACAAGCTATTCAGCATGAGTCTAAATTTTGTCAAATTATTTATTCTTATTCTTTCTGAAAGTATATTTTCTACGTCTACACGTTTAATTTTTTTGAACAATGCTTCATAATAGATATAGGAAAGATATACTCCTCCTTTACAAGATGCTGGAAGTTTTTTGATTCCAATCAAAGCTTCTTTAAAATCCTGTGCAATATCAGTTTCAATTTGTTTTTTTGCTGACAACGAAAAATTTGTTAAATCCACCCCTGGAAAATAGATGCGACCTAAGCCCTGGTAATCGTCTTTAATGTCTCGTAAGAAATTTACTTTTTGGAATGCAGCGCCTAATTTCATTGCATAGGGTTTTAAATCCTCATATACTTCTTTTTTCCCATCTGTAAAAACATGCAAACACATCAATCCTACCACTTCAGCGGAACCCAATATATATTGTTTGTATTTTTCTGGGGTATATTCAACCTTATTTAAATCCATTTCCATGCTCTTTAAAAATGTTTCAATCAAGTCATGTTGTATATCATATTGATTTACAGTTTTTTGAAAAGCATTCAAAATTGGATTCAAAGAAATTTTATTTTCAATGGCATGGTAGGTATCAATTTTGAATTTGTCAAAAAGTATTTTTTGATTATACCCTTCAAAACTGTCTACGATTTCATCCGCAAACCTTACGAATCCATAAATAGAATAGATATCATCTCTAAGTTTATGGTTCAGGAAATATATTCCCAATGAAAAACTGGTACTGTATGCACGGGTAGTCAGTTTGGTGCATTGTAAGGAAACGTTATCGAAAATAGCTTTCATGATTTTGTGTTTAGGTACGCCAACAATAATTTTGAAGAGATTTCTCCTGAAATGATGGATGGAGGAACTCCTGGTCCAGGAACAGTAAGTTGTCCTGCGTAAAATAAATTTTTAACCTTATTGTTTTTAACTTTTGGTTTTAACAGCGCCGTTTGACTTAATGTATTCGCAAGCCCGTAAGCATTGCCTTTGTATGAATTATAATCTGTAATAAAATCCTGTACGCAATAGCTTTTTTTGTAATCGATATAATTTCCAATATCTTCTTTCACTAACTTTTCTAACCTGGTAAGCATTACTTGAAAATAGGTTTCTCTTAAAGCATCCGTATCTTCAATTCCAGGGGCAATTGGCATCAGCAAAAATAAATTTTCGTGGCCTTCGGGAGCCACACTTGTATCTGTTTTTGAAGGGCAACAAACATAAAATAGAGGTTTCGTTGGCCATTGTGGCTTTTTATATATTTCTATAGCATGTTCATGCAGGTCTTCATCAAAAAACAAGGTATGGTGTTGAAGTGCGCTTATTTTTTTGTTTAAACCGATATAAAATATCAAACAAGATGGTGCAAAAGTTTTAGTATCCCAGTACTTTTCTGAATAATTTCTGTAAGCTGGTGGCAATAGCTTGTTTTCCACGTGGTGATAATCTGCCGTTGCTATTACGGCATCAAAAGGTAGGTTGATGCCATTTACAAGAATTGTTTTTGCTACTCCATTTTCAATTTCAATGTTACTTACGACTGCATTTGTGTGAAATTGTGCACCTTTATCTTGAGCTACTTTTGCCATGGCAGCGATTACATTTCCAAAACCACCTTGAGGGTACCAAGTGCCTAATTTCAATCCTGCATAATTCATTAAACTATAAAGTGCCGGAGTGTCTTGAGGCATGGCACCTAAAAACAAGACTGGAAATTCCATCAAAGCAATAAGCTTTGGGTGGGTAAAAAACTTGCGGACATGTTTGCTAAACGAAGTAAACACCTGTAACCTGAACACTCCTTTGATTAAATCAGCATCAATAAATTCTGTAAGTGACAATCCAGGTTTATATACCAGGTTTTCCATACCTGTTTTGTATTTAAAGGCCGCTTCATCCATAAATAACCTCAGTTTGGAAGCACTGCCAACTTCAATGGATTCAAACAAGGCACACAGCTCTTCAAAGTTTTCTGGCACACTCATGAGGTCATTTTCTCCAAATACGACATCAAAAGAAGGATTCAGTAAAGTGAGTTCATAGAAATCAGACACGGAGAATCCGAAATCACTGAAAAATTTTTCGAATACTCCGGGCATCCAATACCAGCTTGGGCCCATGTCGAAGGTGTATCCTGTGGATGTTTTCAATTGCCTGGCTCTTCCTCCAAGGCTGTCATTTTTTTCATATACATGCACTTCATGACCTGCAGCTGATAAATAAGCCGCCGCACTTAAACCAGAAAAACCAGAACCTATTACTGCAACTTTGGACATAAAATTTTAATTAAATTTTGCTTAATATATTTCAAAAGTCTACAAAGACAGTTGTTTTTCTAGGTCTTCCACAGATCTTATCCAATTCACTTTATCGCCCAAGTCGAGCTGAAGTATTAATTTTTCATTTCCCGACAAATGCAGCTTAACGTGTTTGAAGTTTGTTGTCAGTTGGTGGAGATACTTCTTAGCATCTTCTGGAGAATTGTAATGTACAAAAAAGAAAAATAAATGCGTTGGTTCAATGGTTGCTACTGCCGAAACGAGTGTTGTGAGGGGGGTATTGCTGCCCAAGTAAATTACTTTTTTGCCTGATAAACGCAAGAGGTAATTGGCAAACAATAGCCCAATTTCAAGGAATTCCTTTTCAGGTAAAAACAGCATCCATCTGTCTGCGTTTTTACTTAATGGAGGAAGTGCATCAATAGCGGTGTAAATTTTTTGTTTGATAAGTTTGCTGCAAAAATGTTCGTGGGCCGGAGAAAAAGTCCCAATATTCCACATGATTCCAATTCTATGCAGCATAGGATATACCACTTCAATATAGGTGTTTCTAATGCCTAATTGAAGTAAGCATTCAGTAAATATCTTTTCAAAATTGGCTTCATTAAAAGTAGTTGTAGCCAATATCAATTGGGATACAAAGTATGCTGTGCTGCTATTTTGTTGGGCTTTGTTGTTTATTTTAAGGTCTATCAAATGGTGAAGTGTTTCATCAGAAACCGTACAAAGCGTAGAAACTTTGTGCCGATTATCCCTCAGACTAACGATGTTGAGGAGTCTTTTTAACTGCGTATTGTCATAGTAACGTATATTTCCATCAGAATGGGTAGGATGTGAGGCATTATACCGTTGTTCCCAAATCCTGATGGTATGTGGTTTGACTCCTGAAAATTGTTGCAATTGATCAATCGAAAAATTATCCATTGACTTTTGTTAATTTTTTTCAAAAATATATAAACAAAATGACATAAGCAACTCCTTAAAAAGTGCTTTTCAGAATGTAGCGCCAATAAGATGTAGATTCAATTTCTTTCAATGGAATTAAATTAAAAAAAGTTGTACTCACTTCAATATTACTCAATTTGTGTTATGAATTCAACAATTGGTCAAGAGTTGAAACTATTAAAAGTCTTAAAACAATAATGCAATCACATTATCCCTTCCTCTACAAAACTCAAGAAATGATTGTTGGTAATAATCAAATGATCGAGTAATTGTATGTCCATAAGTATTCCGGCGGCTTTAATTTTTTGAGTCAACTGGATGTCTTGTTCGCTGGCTTGCAGGTTTCCTGAAGGATGGTTGTGCGCGAGAATAATCCCGCAAGCCAAGTGTTCTAAAGCCTGCTTAAAGATAATCTTGGCATCAACCACCGTTCCTGTGACACCGCCCGAACTGATCTGTACTTTCTTAATGACCTGATTGGCCCTGTTGAGCAACAATACCCAAAACTCTTCGTGGGGCAAGTCTATAAAATGTGGTCTTAAGATTTGGTAAACATCCTTGGCCGAGTTTATCTTATCCTCTTTTGATGCGCTGGTATCCATTTTTCTTCGTCCCAATTCCAATGCGCTGATAATGGTGATGGCTTTGGCTTCGCCGATTCCTTTGAATTTTTGAAGTTCTTTGACGGTTAATTTGGAGAGCTTGTTTAAGTCATTGTCAACGCCATTCAAGATCAACTTGGCCACATCAACAGCACTTAAAGTGATGGTGCCAGAGCCAATCAAAATGGCCAAAATTTCTGCATCGGTAAGGGAGGAACGTCCTTTTAAAAGTAATTTTTCTCTCGGGCGGTCTTCTTCGGCCCAGTCCTGAATTTTAAGCATAGTATAAAAAGTTTATGGTTTTCAGTTTAGCGTTTTCAGTTCAGCGTTCGGGCGTTAATTAAAAACTGTAAAATTCAAAACGTGAAAATAACTGGTTATTGTATAAATAATTTTGAGTAACCTATTTGAACAAGACTGAATTATTGAACCAATTACATTTATTTTCCCGTTAAAGATTAGTAACTTTGAATATAGGATATCAAGATTGTACACCAATTTTAAAATACATTTATGATGATAGTTTCATACCCAACCAATAGCCAGGAAACAAATGCAATTAAAGCCGTTTTGAAGGCTTTAAATGTTAAGTTTGAAGTAAAAAAGGAAATGGCTTTGGAACAAAAAGCACCAACAAAAGGAGAAGTTTTAAAAAACCTCAAAGCTGGATTTGAGGAATTGAAGCTATATAAAAAAGGAAAATTGAAAACGACCCCTGCAAAAGATTTTTTAAATGAGTTATAACATAGAACTCTCCGAGAATTTTAAGAAAGAAGCAAAAAAACTTAGTAAAAGATACGCCTCATTAAAAAATGAACTTGCTAAACTATTTGAGGAACTAGCAGAAAACCCAACTAAAGGAACACCTCTTGGTAACGATGTGTATAAAATCAGACTTGCCATTGTCAAATAGCCAAAAAGCCCTGGAAGGGACGAAATGTATTCACATTCAGCAACACTCCATACCAACAAAAAAAGCCCCGACGTATCGGAGCTTTTTCAATATAAAACTTTGTAATCCTAAAAACTAGGCTGCTAAAGCATTCACAAACTTAGCCAATTTTGACTTGTGGTTTGCTGCGTTGTTTTTGTGGATAATGTTTTTCTTAACCAATTTGTCAAGCATAGAAGTTGCTTTTTTGAACGCTTCTGTTGCTTCAACTTTAGTAGTTAATGCTTTTAATCTTTTAACTACAGTTCTAGTAGACTTCAGTTGGTACCTGTTTCTTAGTCTTTTAGCTTCGTTAGATCTAATTCTTTTTATCGCTGACTTATGATTTGCCATTGTATATATTTGTAAATGATTTGTTCAAAATTGGACTGCAAAAGTAGTGTTTATTTTTAAAACTACAAGCAAACCTTTAATTAATTTCCTGATTATTTTATTAAGTCCAGCAAATACTGCCCGTAACCGCTTTTTACCAAGGGTGTGGCGATGGCTCTCAATTGCTCTTTGTCAATGAATTTCATCCTGTAAGCCACCTCTTCAATGCAGCCAACTTTTAATCCTTGACGTTCTTCAATTACCTGCACAAAATTCCCTGCCTGCATCAAAGAAGCAAAAGTACCTGTATCTAACCAAGCCGTACCGCGACTTAATATGCCAACTTTAAGTTTACCTCTTTCCAGGTATACTTTATTGACATCAGTAATTTCATATTCACCTCTTGGACTTGGTTTTAAATCCTTGGCGATTTTCACCACTTCGTTGTCATAAAAATACAAACCCGGAACCGCATAATTGGATTTAGGATGCGTTGGTTTTTCTTCAATCGACAGGGCTTTTTTGTTTTCGTCAAATTCAACCACACCGTAACGCTCAGGGTCATGAACATGGTAAGCATACACAA
>CALPQG020000137.1 GCA_943325655.2 Bifidobacterium breve
CTAACATATCATGTTCAATAGGAGTAAAAACAGAAGGCTTAAAACCTGTTTTTTGATGCTTCATTAAACCTTCAATTCCTTCAGTAAGATATAATTTCCTCCAATTTTGAACGCTATTAGGGTCAACGCTAGCTAACTTAGCTACTTCTCGTCTAGCAATTCCTGTCACTTCATTTTGCTTGAAAATTAATAAAACCCTCAGACGTTGTCCAATAAATGGAATAGCCGTTTTCAACAACTTTTTAATTTCCTTTTCGGATTCTTTTATTTCAAAAATCTTTGCGTGAGCCATAACACAATTATTATATATTCCAAATATATGAAAAAAATCCAACTATACAAGTTGGACTATATTATATATTTGTTTGGTATTTACAACGCAACAATATTTACCGATTGGTAATCAGCAAGCCTGGGATTTTTTTTTCATCTCCCAAAAACTTGTCTTTGATTACACCGCCTGAATTAGATTTCAAAATCCTTTCCAAACTGGACGATAAGGACATTTATGAAGGAATGACAATATCCTATACGGTGAAACCGATTTTGGGTATTCCTGTATTTTGGCAAACTGAAATTACAGAGGTGCAACACCTGAAAAAATTTACAGATCGTCAGCTTAAAGGACCATTTAAAATTTGGGAACACACCCACACTTTTGAAGTAAAAGACAATGGTGTTTTGATGACTGATTCGGTAAACTATGAAGTGCCTTTCTCCTATTTAGGCAAGATTATAGAACGTTTAATAATTCGAAATAAAATAAAAGCTATTTTTGAATTCAGAAAAATTGTACTTGAAAAATTATTGATACTATGATAGCTATATTCACCAATACCATGCTCGTACTGGGAGCATTTGTTGCCATGGAAGCCACTGCATGGATGGCGCACAAATACATTATGCATGGATTACTTTGGAGTTTGCATAAAGATCACCACAAAAAAGAATCAGACAATTTCATTGAACACAATGATTTCTTCTTTTTAATTTTTGCAACTCCAGGCATAACATGTTTGTTTTTGGGAATGCAACAGGACTACAACTTTCTTTTTTGGATAGGACTAGGCATTGCACTTTATGGGTTTACGTATTTTTTTGTACATGATATCTTCATACACCAACGCTTTAAATTTTTTAGAAACGCAAACAATGCTTATTTTAAAGCCATCAGAAGAGCACACAAGGTACATCATAAACATTTAGGCAAAACAAATGGAGAATGCTTTGGCATGCTTTGGATACCTTTTAAATATTTCCGCAATTAAATTTCCCTTAAAGTGAAATACACCTATTTATTCATCAATTTCTTCTCGGTATTTGTACCCTTTGTATTTTCATTTCATCCGAAATTAAAATTCTACAAACATTTCCAATCGTTTTTTAAAGCGAATGTATTGGTGGGAATTTTCTATATTCTTTGGGATATTTTATTCACTCAAATGGGGGTATGGGGTTTCAATCCTGATTATGTTACAGGCATCTATTTTATAAACCTGCCCATAGAAGAAATTTTATTTTTTGTCTGTATTCCTTTTTCTTGTGTATTTACCTACCATAGCTTACTATTGTTTTTTAAAATAAAATGGCAACCGAAGACCGAAAAAATAGTCGTAATCACTATGACAACACTATTCATAGTTGTAGGCATGTATTTTTATACGAAAGCATACACGGTATTTGCATTCATTGGCCTTGCCTTATTGATGTATATACTAAAATTCCGTTTTAAAATAACTTGGCTTCCACAATTTTTAATGACCTATCTCGTATTGCTTTTGCCTTTTTTTATAGTGAATGGATTACTTACTGGAACAGGCTTAGCATCACCAGTTGTCTGGTATAACAATGCTGAAAATATGGAAATACGTTTGTTGACTATTCCTTTAGAAGATGTATTTTATGGCTTTGGATTGTTATTTTTGAATGTATTTTTCTTTGAGATTTTCAAGAAAAATGAAATCAATGATTCGCCCATTTATCACCATCGGTAATGCTATTTCAAAATTCGTTTAAATACCAAGGGGCCTCTATTGCCTTTGGCATCTTCATATTCTCCTTTCAATGTTTTCCCATCGTCTGAAATGGTCAAATAATGTTTTCCTGTCAGTGCCCATCCAGGAATTGGCTTGCTCACTTTGACATCAAAAAAAACTTTTCCACCAAGATAAGTACCGACGCCATATTCTACCATTGGTATTCCGTTAAATTCCAGGTAATGACTCATGCTTGCCTTTTCACCTTCCTGACTGATAATCAGGTAGCCATTTGTAAATGCGGCACTGTTAGCATCTGTCCATATACCATTGATGTCAGGGAATATATTTTGTTGGGCAGTAGCAATCAGCGTGCTGAAACACAATACGATTAAAGCAAATAATGATTTCATACTAACTTCGTTTTAATGGGGAATTGTACAACAAGGTATTGAAAAATACGATTAGAGAAAAGCATTCGTGACTTTGATTTTGACGCAATCGCAGTACAAAAAATTTGCTTAAAAGCCTTACCCCATTACTCTCCAAAGGAGAGGGAGCTTGACATTAACCATAGATTTGTGATTAATTCATAAATTATTTGCTTGTTTTAAGAAATTTAGGAGAATAATTTCCTGATAAGGAATACTTTAATTAATTTGGTAAAAATTACGCCTATGAAAACTTTTAAATTATTGGTTGCAGTATTGATTGCCCTTGTTATTTCGTCTTGTTCAGAAAAGAAGCAAACCATTAAAAATGAATCGCCTGACAAGAAAATCAGCATCGTTGTAGAAGGCACCAAACCGAATGCTTTAGATCCTTGGACACTTCATTTCAACATCAAATCGGGAGACAAAACAGGTTCAATGACCACCGAATTTCATGCAAGCGAATTGACGCCTGAAAATGTAAACTTCAACTGGCTTGAACCAGACCATTGCGAATTAACGCTCACCGAACAAGACGATGTCAAAAGAATACTTTTAATCAGGTTAGATACAGAAGGATTCAAAATACAAGAACAAGGCAACAAAGAAGCAGAATAACATTCATTAAACACTCTTTAAAATCATGTAAACAGAAGCAATTCTTTTGTCTTTCACATGATTTTAAATGCCCATTTTTTTAATCCTTTATTGCAATTGATGTAACTTTTATTTTTTATGAAAAACCTAGCACTGGCTTTTTGCCTATTGGCACTTGCGTCTTGTAGCAACTATTATTACTATCCTACTTTTCAGGTTAATCCTTCTACCACTCAAAAAAAGGAACTGCAGGGCACCGCGTTTATGTCTGATGCTAGCCATGGAATAGCACTCAATTATAGCGTAGGAAATCATATTGGCATCTTTGGAGTTCATAACCAATTTGACATCGGTTCCTCCATGCACAGGCACCCAAGCACGTACATGAGCGATATGGGCGTATATGGGTTTGGGGTAAAACCTTTGTCAAATAGCAGTTATATTACCTACAACATCAGCGGAGCAATTTGTTATGGACAATACCAAAGGTCTTATGACTACAAAGTCAATTTGAGCAGGGCGTATTTGCAACCTGGAATTCAGTACAACAGTACTTTTGTTGATATTGGCATATCCAATAGATTTACCATAGTTGGCTACCAAACTGCCCTGATCAATAAAGGCAAAATGTATTACCCGAATGCTTACCATGAAACTCTTGGCCTGAACAACAAATCATTTTGGTTTTCGGAAACCAATTTATCATTGGGGTTGGGGTATGATGGCATCAAACTTTATGGCGCTATAAATTTTTTAAACCCAATTGACAACGTTCAATTTAATTATTACCAAAATGCTTTTTATATTGGTTTATCGGTACACCAAGATTTAGATAAATTATTCCACAAGTTATTTCCATCCAAAGACTAACAATGCTTTACCCTGAAATAAAAACCCTGTGTTGCTTACCAATTGTAAAACCGGTAAACCAGGTATTTCAGGAGAAGTTACTTTATTGGGAACTTTGGCAGGCATTGCTGGAAGTGTATTGATTGCGCTACTTTCTGTTGCCCTAAAACCAATGTTAAACCTGGAGCTATCAACGATTCATTTGTTCAGAATGGTGTCTATAGCGGGAATTTCAGGCTTGTTGATAGATTCTATTTTAGGTGCGACTGTACAAATCGTCTACAAAGATGTACTGGAACAAGAAACAGAAAATGTTTTGTGGAGTACCACTAAAAGTAGGGGAATTCCTGGGTTCAACAACGACTGGGTCAATTTCACGAGTACATGTATCGTTACGGCATCAGTGATTTTGATTTTCACCTTTTAGCTTTTCCTGGCTATAAATCATGTGCAAACACGCCTTCTTTGAGTGCATACCTTGAAGTAATGATTTCTTTTAACTGGTAGGTATCTATTAAATACTTGGTCAAACAAGAAGCTACCACAATCATATCTACCCTCAACGGAATCATGCCTGGAATGGACAAACGCTCTTCCCTGGTTTTCTGAATCAATGCTTCATGTAAATTTAGGTAACTCGCTAAAGGCAAAACCGTCGCATTCAAACCAGGATCAAGTAAGTTATTGGTGGCATGATGGATATCAATATAGGTATCAAATGCGCCTGAAGATCCTATTAAAACTGAAGGGTTAAAAGTTTTTACCGCTTGGTGTAATGCTGCTAATTCCTCCTGAAAATACTGCATTATTGCATTGATTTCAGAAGTTAAAATTGGATCCGTTTTATGAAACCGTTCAATAAGTCTCAAGCCACCGATATCAAAACTTTGCTTCCACAAAACCCCTTTTTGGTGGCAGATGATAAATTCAACACTTCCTCCTCCAATATCCACAATCATGGCAGACTCCTGCGATAAGGCTCCGCTCAATTTTACTCCTTCAAAAATAAGTTGTGCCTCCTGGTCGCCAGAAATTATAGTCACCTCAAAACCTGTGGCATCCTTAATGGCAGCACAAATCTCAGGAGCATTGTTGGCATTTCTGAATGCACTGGTGGCAATCACAGCCACTTCATCAACCCTTCCGAAATTCTCCATGGTGGTTTTAAAATTTAATAAGGTATGAATGGCCCTATGCAATGCTGCTTCAGTTATTGTTCCTGCCAGCATTCCTTTTTCGCCAACCCTCACGGCCTCTTTTTCATCCACAAATATTTCGAGGTCTCCACCTGCCAATTGCGCAATCAGGAGGTGAAAAGTATTGGTCCCTAAATCAAGTACTGCTTTTACCATGGTGATAATTAAGCTTCAATTTTTTGTCTCAATTCGGTTAATCTTTTATGCAAGCCATTGAAAAACTGGTACCTCATTTTTTCTGAAACACCACTGATTTGGGTTGACTTGGAAATCAAATTTTTAATCCATAAATCTGTTTCCTGACAAAAGGAATAATTAGTGGTACTCATGGAATTGAAAGTATTGAAAGAAAAATAAATCAATTTCACCTCATTCATCGTTACCTGAATACAATTGTTTCCAATGGTGACATCGCTTTGGTATAAAACATAATTGGCTTTTTCGGTCGCAGGCCTATCTCTTTCTTTACTGCCCAGTTCAGCATCTTTTTGAACGGTATCAATCATGTCTTTTAATTGCTCACAAACAGCAATGGCATGTTCTTTTTGTTCAAACAATCCTGATTCCCAATAAAATTCTACCTGTTTTAAAATCGTAGCAATTGTATCCTCTGTCCAAATTTCAATAGAAGGTATTTTTACATACAAATCATAAATCGACTTGGCTGTTTGGGTCAATGCAGGATCAACCAATGAAGGATTGAATTTTTTGCCATTGTATTGCGGTGAGTTCAAAATGGATTTGTTCCAATAATACAGTTTAAAGGCAGTTAATAAATCGTATTTGAAATAATGAAAAATAGGAAGGTCTTCAGAAGTAAATATGATTTGTTTGTTAGCAACAGCATTTATTTTTTTCATTTCCTCCAAAATACCGTTCAAATAAAACGGCAGACTGCTATCTTCTGGCGGAAGTGGGCGGTACATAAAATTAACTGAATCTGAAAGTTGTGTATTTAAGGAGTCTAGAGAAAGTTTAAAATAATGACACAACACCATCAATTCACTGATATTAAGCAAAGTTTCTCCTCTTAATCGTCGGTATGCACTGTCATTGCTAATTTCCAGCAAGTCGGCAATGGAGTCTACCAAGGTGATATTGGGTGCCAATTGCTTTTTGATTAACTCAAATAAGTAATGCTGCAATTTAATGCCGTCTTCTGTGCTAATCATTTGGTATAAATTTCATTTAAACAATGTAATTTCTATATAATATCCCAAACCTACAAGTTGATTTGCAAAAAATGCAAATTAATTCAACCAAACAGCTTTGAGCTACATTTTTTATCCTAAACAAGGAATTGCTGGTGTCGACACCATTCAAATCCGTTTTCTAAGCCAGGTTTGAAGCGCTAGGTTTGTAAAAACAAAATCAAAAAAATCATGAAAAAATTAATCTTTATTATCGCCATTTCAACATTAGCAATTACTTCAAGCCAAGCACAACGCAGCAAAGTTACCGTATTGAATATTGACACCAAAGGTATCAACCTTGACCCCACCCAGATGGGAGGAGTTGTAAGAATGGAACTGGATAAGCTAGATACCTTTGAAGTGATGGATCGTTATGATGTGAATTATGTGATTGAAAAAAGTAAATTGAACATTTCAAATTGTTACGGGAAAATATGCCTGGTAGAAACCGGAAAATTAATTAACGCAGACAAAATACTTACAGGTAGCGTAGAGCTCATTTTAAAATCTTATGTAGTAACCCTCAAATTAATTGACATCAAATCAGAATCGGTAGAACGTACAGAAATCATTGAATTTTTAGAACTACCTGATGAATTACAAAAAATGATAGGCATCACTATCAAGAGAATGTTTCACCATAAAGAAGACCTTGAATTGGTTGAACGATTGACCAAAAAGAA